>NZ_JAVKGM010000010.1:0-121460 GCF_031432225.1 Halalkaliarchaeum sp. AArc-GB
GATGACCCTGACGAGGAGTCCCTCCACGGGATAATCCAAGCAGAAGGATACCGAATGGCACGAATCGGCCGGCGAGACCAAATCACGTCTCGAGTTGTTTCCACCCACTATGAAGATGAAAAGACGGACCGGGCTCAAATTGTTGCAACGACGACCAACAGCGCAGATCGACTTGATCTGGCCCGATTTAGCTTGATTGTGGTTGATGAGGCAACGCAGGCGAGTATCCCGGCAACTGCAGTCCCATTTCAGCTTGGATCAAAGTTCGTGTTGGCTGGCGACCATAAGCAGCTCCCGCCGTACCATTCTGCTGAAACCGCGTCAGATGAAGCGTTCTATCCGTCATTGTTTGAGCATATATTGGACCGATTCGGAGACGATGCGAAAACCACACTTAGAAGGCAATACCGAATGCACGAATCTATCGCCAATTTCTCTAATAAGGAGTTCTACGATGGACTTTTGCTCCATGGTGAACCGAACAGATCGGCGACTATCTCCGGGTTACAACCGCTAGTTGGAATAAATATCTCCAACCCGGAATCTGATCAAGGGAATTCACGTGAAAATCCATCCGAGGCGGAGGTAGTCGTTGCACAAGTTCAGAGATCACTGAACGCCGGAGTTGATGCAAGTGACGTTGGAGTGATCACGCCATATACTGGTCAGAAAGGTCTCGTAGAGAGTGAGCTGGCTTCAGAATTTGATGCAGATACAGCAGAGAAAATCAAGGTGCAAACCATCGACTCCTTCCAAGGAGGTCAACGAGAGGTAATCATCGTCTCTTTTACGGTGAGTAATGATCGGAACAACTCTGGGTTCTTGGCGTTTCCAAATGAGGGGCCTCGTAGATTGAACGTTGCACTCACTCGTGCAAAGAAGCGACTCGTATTAGTTGGTGATTGGGATACACTCTCCTCAATCGCTCCCCACCGCGATACTTCTACAAGTTGTGCCGATCTGTATCGTCGCCTCTTGGACTATATCCATGAGCAAGGTAGGATGGTCGGGTAGACTATCTCTGGAAACGAATACTATACATTAGTGTCATATACCGATATGGGCAGCTACATTGGCTCTTCTACTTGAAGACTCATCGTAATTAGATGCTCTAAGGTTTGGATTGAGTAGACATCAGTAGAACTAGACTGCTCTATTGCCTCTGACATCGGTTCCGCTATAGTTTGTCCGCCTTCTCGTCCCATAATCAGGTTGTAGACGAGATTCAAAATCACTTCAGACATCTGCTTACACACCTCGCTATTCACATAATAGAGATTTAACTCAGCGTCGTAATGTCGGTTCCCCAGCGATTCTGTTTGGAGTCTAAGGAAAAAGAAGCCCCATTGATCCTGTTGTACAGCTTTCATGTCGTCTATTAGGTCTTCAACCTCGGTATCCAACTGTCCGAAAAGCCCCTCTTTCCAGAGCCACTCAATATCCGAGGTCGTGACTGGTAGAACGCGAAAACCGTGCTTCAAATCATTCAGTAGCGGTCGGAATCCTCGCCAAAAATTGAGGGCGGCATTCGCAGCTGCGATATGTAGGTCGGGATCTTCAACGAAGTCTAATTCATTTGTTTCCTCGTCGTAGACTGCGGAACATCCTAAGAACTCTCGTGCGATCATCTCCTGGTCTGTTGCATCTATTTCATCGATGACCTGCTCAAACTCAATTAGATCTTCCGGCTCCTCCGCTAAGCGGCTAACTGACACCATCTCGCCGTCATCAATCTCAACTGTAAGCTCATCAAGGACACTGGCGATATCCCGTGTATAGGTGTCCTCTTTCACCATCATCCAGGGTTGCTCTGGATTCCGAGCATTCACCGCGAACAGGTGGGCATATAGATCGGATAATTGAGCTAGAATATAGAGCGAGTCCATCCCGTCGTAGCGATTGTAGGGGTTGAGTTTCTTGATTCGGTTATCCCAGTAGCCAAATGCGAAATTGCGACGCCATAAGTCTGCCAACGGGTTCTCCAAATCGAGTTTCTTCATATTGGCCTCCTTGAGGTAGCCAGAACCAAAGGATATCGAAAAGTGACGATCCAACCTCTGCCTCTTGGTGTGAATACGATCCCTTGTCAGATTTGCTATCAGGCGAATTCACATACTCCCAAAGGTATACAACCGACACGGGAACAATTATGAATTGTTATGGGAAACAGTCCTCTTGAGGATAGACCAACGTCCCTAGGTGGCTATGGGAGTATTGTCCCCTATCATGCTCCGATGACATATGATCCCCTTCGTGGTGATGAAGGAGTCGTTGTCCATTTTCCTACAGAGGGTTACGAATCTCCGGCTCAGATACTGGATCGACTGACTCGGGCATCCCAAATGATCGATGTCAGCACAGAACCGGGGAGCCTCTATTACACAGCCATCTGCAAGGATTTCTCTTGGTATGGAACCGGGGTAGAGAATCTTCAGAGCGATCTACAATCCTCTTGGGAGCTATCTGAGGCTCTGCGAGATACATTAGAGGAGCGCCACAACTCAAACCTCGAGATTCACCGGCCCTGCTTTGTGATCCTCGCTCCTACCCGCTACGGGATTTTCTGGTCTACGTTACGTGGATTCAAAGACAGAGACGAAGATGGAGAAGACTACGAAACTGTGTATGACAGCCAAGCTGGCGTCTTAATGGAAAACCCGGTGCTCTCTTGGCCTGCGTTAGAAGACCTCGTCGACTCCGATGGACCAATCCCCCTTGTCACGACGGATGTAGAGACTGCAAATCGGAGTGGCAATGATCGGCCTTTAGAAGAAGTGATTCCGGTTAATCATGAGCGGACCGGCGATGCAGATATTCTATCTGCGAAAAATCTGTATCATAGCCTAGACGGGAATTCAAGCCAGGAAATTCAAGGGGCAATCGATAGGACTGATCGTCTCACCTATCGAGTTAATGGCGGAACAATCGGATTCGAGAAAGAACAGGAATTCCGAGCAGAAGGACTGTCGTTGCTACGTCCAAATGACATCACGCTTGGAGGATGGCCAATCGTAATCGGTACACCGACTTGTAAGGCTATCTCTGACGCCTAACTATAGGTTTCGCAGAATGGGTTTCAATACTCTCTCGGAAGCTGAATTGAGGTAGCGTAACAGAGATCAGCACTAGGTTTATACCGCTCGCCCGGCTTTCTTCCAATATGAGCCTCGAAGAGACGGTTGACTACCTCGCCGAGGAACTTGACCTCGAGCGAAGTGAACACGTCCGTGAGGTCGGTCAGTCGGTCGCCGAGCTTCGCGACTGATCAGAACATTTCTCTGAAGTCCCGTTCGACGAGTCCGTCCTCCAGATACGTGATGAACTCTTGTTTCGTTGGTCCTTGACGGTCGAGTAGATCGTCCCGCTCTGCACGTTTGAGGACTGCCTGAGCGAAGTCCGTACAGTGCGATTCGTGCTGCCTAGCGTACTCCGAGAGGGCATCTCGCCAGTGCATATCCAGCTCGAACTCGGCTAATCGGATTTGGATCCCATCTTTCCGTTCGACGAGGTCGACGTCCAGCTCTTCGAGCTGCTTGAATCGGAGGTTGTTCCGACGAACAGTAATAAGCCGCTTGGAATCGACGATGTAGGGATCAACCCACTCTCGCCAGGTATCGTCGTCGACGTGCGTTCGTGGCATCTCAAAATCCAGTTCCACACTCTCGATGCAGAATTGAAGCATTGCGATGCCAGTTCGATGATTCGCATTCGGCAGCGAATGCCGGAGAATCAAATTCGACATTACTTCACCAGCGACGTTTGGAAGTGGTGCTCCCCATGACACGTGATCGAGTGCCTGTTGGATCTTTAGCGGTTCGAACTCCTTGTACAGACGGAACTCATCCGCTTCTCGAACCTCTACTGCGGCTTCGAGCAACTCTACTAACCGGAATGCTACAACTTGCCCAGCGCGAGGAAGGTCACTAATACGTTCACTTAGCCACTCCTTATCGAAGTCGATATCATGTGCTGATTCGATCTCCGAATCACCTTCGTAGAGCACATAGACCGGTGTATCAAAGGGGTACCCGATCAGCTTCGTCGACTCGTCGGATTGCTCTTGCTGAGATCGGAGCTCTGTAACTGATGCCGAGCTAAATTTGAGCGAGAAATTTTCGGCCTGCGGGTGATGATAGAAGACGAGCCGAGCCATCGTAATGTGAACTCGTGGGGGAGTAGGTAAAGCAGTCCTGTTTTTATACCGGGATCTACTGACTCGGTTCTACGACGTAGTGGATACTTTGATGTTCTCAATATATTGGCTCTCCCACTCACGCCGCGCCTCGATTTCGCGTCGTCCACGCTGGGTGACCGTATACATATTCGTTCGTTTATCGAGTTCACCCTTCTTGAGGAGTCCTTTGTCGACGAGATCGTCGAGGTTTGGATAGAGCCGGCCATGGTTGATTTCCTGTTCGTAATAATCGTCGAGCTCGGCCTTTACTGCAAGCCCGTGCGGCTCCTCGAGGCCGATGATCACGTACAAGATATCACGCTGGAAGCCTGTCAGATCGTACATTCGTCCGTTTCTCTGTTTCTACTGGGTTGAATAAGTTCTCCCTGGTGTCCAACGCGTGTCTTAAAAGTGATAGCCATAATTCTGTGTGAGGAACTTAGAACCTTTATGTGGAGGACAGGAGAACTTGGAAATGAAATGTCTGACCTGATTGTCAAAGCAGCGGTGAAGGATGCACTATCGGAACAGAACGTATCGGCGGATTTCTATGACGCCCTCAACGAGGAAGTTTCCGAACTGCTCGAGGACGCCGCTCAGCGAGCTGAAGCGAACGATCGAAAGACGGTCCAGCCACGGGATCTGTAGCGGTCTGCAGGCATATTGAGAAGCTGTGGTTTTCTGTTCAGTATGCTCTTAGACAGGAATCCATCACCTCATACAGAATTAACCAACATTCTGGAATTAGTGGGAGATGGATGTTGGTTAAACGATGAAGCTGTTCTATCTATGCCGAGGGATTGTTATCACCGTCCGGCAGAAGTCGCTCTGGAGCAGCACTCACATTCGACCGAATTGCGTCTTCGGTTATACAGGATTCTACCTAATACAGATCAAACACCTGTTACAGCCAATCTACCGGTTTGCGCTGTATCGGCGGTTCGAAGGTTTGTCACTAACGGAGGGTGCATCGTCGGGTGTTGTTACGCGACGCCAGGACTCCCCCTCCAATGGTTCTAGCGGCGTCCAGTATTCGAGCACCGGTACCAGTGTGACGATGCTTCCGATTGGCTTGAGGTCAATCTGCAGAAGCAGTCTACGGACAACCGGGCGTTCCAACAACAGGTAGAGCAGTGGAACCGCAATACCAACTACAGCCAAAATATTGCTTACGGACGTCGGAATCCCAAGGGCGCCTTCACCACCAATAACGAGGACCATTTCGAGGGTAATCCAGACTCCAAAAGCAAGGAGTGATCCTCGACCGAGGAGATCCCACACGAGCAGTGATCGACGGCCCCCCCGTCGTGCTACCCACTCGAGTTTGATTCCAAAGGCGAGGAAGACAACCGGAAACGCCACGAGCACTATCGGGAAGCCGATCGCAGGCGTTCCCGTTATTGTGAGACCAGCGCCTACAGCAGCGGCGATTATACTGCCGAACAGTACTCTCGTCACCGGTTGTTCGAGAACGCTTGGTCTGGACCTATCTGCTCCTCCTACGATGTCTATGATCGTGTGGATCCGATAGAGAGCGTATAGGCCGAAGGAGAACGGTACAACAGCCCACATCATCGTGGGGATGAAGACGTAGCTGGCGCCGGCGATAAAGACGACGCCACCGATGATCGCCAACAAATAAACGAGAAACTCGGTGGTTTGAGCGAGTCGAGAGGGCACTGGTTTGCGGTGGATCTCTTGCATCGTTATGTGGCGTCGATACTGTATGCAAACTCCACACGGGAGTCGCCTGGTGTAGTGGTCTCTTCACTCGCTTCGGGGGCTTGTCGAACCAGCAGCGTATATTGTCCTGCGGGGAGTTGAAAGGAGATCTCCGCAGCTTTCGCACAGTACACGGTTCCTCGCTCGTAGCATTCGCAATCGAACCCGTCCGTATAGTACGCAAAGTTCCGATCGTCCATCAGCACACAGTCTACAGGTGGCCCGTCCAAGACCTCCATCGAATACTGGATTTGGCCATCAGTATCCAAGTGGATAGGAATGGGCTCAGGATAGCCCGATTTTAGATTATACGTATCCGTACCGGAGTCACGGAGTGCATTGCGTCGGAGCGATCGACGCTTGTACGCAGATCCCAGGAGATACCCTGCGAGGACTCCGCGAAGTACCATGGCAATATATCTTCATTCGATTGGCTAGACGCTTAGATTTTACCCTGCCAACGAACCCATTCCTACAAGGAATAGTCGATACTTCTCTTCTTGGTATGTCTGGGAAGCGAGGTGGTTCCCATTCACACTATGCCTTGATCTCTGTAGGATCCCGGGCCCGTTTACGATAGTAGTCATAGAGATCCTCTCCCCATTTGACTACAGCCTCGTTTGAGCTGAGGATCATCGCGATATGTTCTCCCTCTCCGGTATCATTGTACGCGCCAATCGCGATCTGCTTCCCATCGTAGATCCCAATACCGAGCGTCAGTGGCTCTTCGAGACTAAAAATCTGAAAGTTGCCGTAGTTTGAATCATCTAGGAAGTACTCCATTTCTTCTTCATGGAGTCGCTCGTAGAGCGAGGAATCGACGATTGCTTCGCCCTTGAGACCCAGTTTGAGCAGTTTATCGTATGCGCTAAAGAGTGTCGGGTTGAAGATTGACGTCAACACGCGGAAGTTGTCAAGCCGCGGGTCGCAGAGTTTGAGAGCCGTTGCGAGGACGATCCCAGGTGAGTGGGGTGAGGAGACATACAGCTCTGCATCAGCAAGGGCCCGAACTGGGATATCTGTTCTAATTGGACTGAGTCGTTGAAACCAGGGTGCTTTCTCCAGCACCTGCTCGATTGTCTCGGCCAGTTCCTCGTACCGTTCTAATGTATGCTCACCGGTGGACGTGAGTCTGTGCTTACCGTCTGCCTCTTCACACCACCCTTCAGCCTCAAACATTCGCAATGCTCTCCGAACAGTGGCACGTGAGGGAGACCCGTCAGCTGTACTTGTTAGCTCGCTTGGGCGGCTAGGCTGTTCCGAAAGCGTTTGTAAGAGCGGGATGGTGTGTTTTGACCGAGTTAGCTGGGTGAGTGGCTCGCGATCGAGACCATCAGGACACGCTTCGAAGGCTTCGAGAACAATTTTTCCACCTGCTGTAAGTTCATATCCGCCAGTAACAGCCGATTTCGTTAGCCCCCAGTCCGTGAGTTGAGCGAGATGTCTCGATGCAGTCTGTCGAGTGGTTTGGCTGGAGTCTGCGATGGTCGACGCCGTCATGGGTGCCTCGTCGAGTGAACGAAGCACATCCAGAGAGGTAGAGCCAGTAAGATCACTGATGAATTCACGGACGACAATCTGTTCGTCCGTAAGCGGGTTTTTGGCCACAAGTCCGGGGTGTGTCACTCAATCTCACCCATTTGATAAGCTATCGTTCCCAATGCTATGAATATATCGCACAAATCTGGTATCGAAACGAACTGATTGGATACACGCATCTCATTCAAAATCACAAATAGTTCGTTCCTTGCGACGGTACTTTTTACAGGTATTCCCACAAAGACCGACTATCGTGAGTTCCAAACTACCACCAGCGCCATCCGGGTATCCGGTTCTCAAAAACGCCGTGCAGTTCGCTCGCGATCCGTTTGAGTTTGTGGAGCGTGCCACGTCGGAGTGTGGCGACATCTATCGGATGGACCTCCCGGCAGTTGACGATGTATTTGTCTTTGCCCACCCGGATTATTTTGACCGTGTTCTCGTTTCCGACATCGACGCGTTCGGGAAGACTGAGGACTATCAGCGGGCATTCGGCAACGGCCTCCTTTCGGTTGAGGGACAGCAGTGGAGTCACCAGCGTGAGATGCTGCAACCGCTGTTCTACCGCAAGCAAATCAAGGGCTACACGGATCAAATGGTCGCATGTACTGAGCGACGCCTCGAGACGTGGAAGGAGGGAGAAACACTGGATCTGGAGCCGGAGATGAAGAACCTCACTCTCGAGATTCTCTTTTCCACACTGTTCGGTCGTGCATTGGTTCCTGGGGAGGATCAAGATCTCCGTGACGCTGCCGACGGACTCAACGAATGGTTCACACCGTCTTCATGGATTCTGCCACCGTGGGTACCAACACCTGCCCGGCGCCGGTTCGACCAATCAACGAAGCGTCTCCGCCAGGAGGTTCGAAGGCTACTCGAGGAAGGAAGCGACCAGACAGGAGTTTCCCCATCTATTAACGAGCCAAGCGGATCGAACGTACAATCAATCCCTGAACAGACAGCAACTTCCTCGACTACGCCAGATCTGCTGACACAGCTCCAACAAGCTCGTAATAGGGAAGATGGACCGCAATTCACAACTGAGGAAATTGAAGATCAGTTGATCACGATGGTTTTTGCGGGGCACGAGACGACCGCTGCTGCCCTCGCGTTCACCTGGTACGTGCTCGCGACACAATCAGACATCCGAGAGCAATTCCAAGAGGAACTGGACACGGTTCTTGATGGAGAGCGACCTACCTACGACAATCTCCAGAACTTGGAGTTCACGGATCGGATAATCACTGAGGCACTGCGCCTCTACCCACCGATTCATACAATCCCCCGTCAGACAATGACCGATGTCGAAGTCGGCGGGTATCGAGTTCCGGAGGGACATGAGATCCACCTGTCAATTATCCACGTCCATCGGGATGAGCAGTTCTACGAGGATCCACTAGAATTCCGCCCCGAGCGATGGACCAACGAGTTTGAAGAGGAACTCCACGACTTCGCGTACGCTCCCTTTGGTGGTGGACGTCGAACCTGTATCGGTCGAGAATTCGCTCTCTTAGAAGCTAAATTGGTGCTCGCGACGATCGGGCAGAAATTCCAATTTGAATGGGATGGGAGGAAAAAAATCGATCTTGAGCCCCGCGTTACAACCCGATCTAAAGAGGGGATTCCGCTACGAATTAATCGTTGTTAGACTATATATCGACACCTAAGGCGTCTTTGAATCGGTCGTACAACCTACGAGATATTTACCACTGATTGATTACGCGTGAACGAGTCATATCTTGTTAAGTACTGAGATGACCATCTGTGAATTCGAAACCAGTTTCAAAGTAGACAGGTACCGAACTGAAACTTGGGCGTGTACTGAAGAAGCCGATGGTCAGTCCAATTACTGTATCTGGCACACTCCCTCTGAAAAGAAAACAGTGGGAGAGCTTATCGAAGCACAGAAAGCTATAAATGGCACCGACTTACGATTCCCCGACTTCTCCGGACTTAATTTCGCGGAGAGAGATCTCTCCGGATGGTCGTTTATGTATGCTGATTTTGAAGAAGCAAACCTCTCTGGGGCAGATTTGGGCGGTGCGATGTTTGATCACTCTAGTTTTGTGGGCGCAAAGTTGGAAGGGGCAGATCTAACAAATGCTCGACTGAACGCCGCTGATTTTGAGAACAGTAATTTACGTTGGGCAGATCTGCGAGGTGCTATGGTTGCATTCGCCTATTTTGGTGAAGCTGATATGAGAAATATCCAATACGATGAATTTCAATCTTGCTTCGTCTCTGGAGCAGTACTTAGTGAGGGAGTGAACCCCGATGATTTGATGAACAGACGTGTTACTGATTTACCTCATAAGGCTATTGAAACGTTTCCAGGCCCTGCTGTTGAAAATTATAGAAGGGCTGCCGGTGGAAAAGCAATCAGGAGAACGAATTTCATTTACAGCGTAGTTTTAGAAGTTTGGAAAGCTGTTACAACCCTCATTTCTGCACATTGGATATATGAGCGAACCAAAAGAAAAAATAACCAGGAAAGCTCTGAATCAGACATGGTTTCGGAGTCTCAGACGGAACTCGACGAGTTTAGCGGGGACACAGAAAGATCCGAAGAGAGTCCGTAATACTGGTGATTCGATAATGGTGCTCTATAGAACCTATCTTGAGGGTATATTCTATAATCTATACCGGTGCGTCCATCACTAGATCTCGGACATCGACACTCCGACCGTTCTTCTCCTTCCAATTTCCGCCTTTTAGCACCTCCACGATCACAGACGCAAGATAATCAAGCCCGTTTGCATCGCTAGATAAGGAGAGATCTTTTGCTTCAGCAACAGTCCACTGTTCAAGAAGCGCATCAAGTTCATCTTGCGTGCAGAACGGGTCTGACCCATATAGACTGAGATCAACCTCATTGTACTGATCGAGAAATGTGGTTATTTCTCGCTGTCGAAGAGCGTTTTTGATAGTGTCAACAGGCGGAGATCGCCCTGCGTCTTTTGCCCGATTCACCTGCCAGTATAACGTCGATACATCTCCAAATCGAACCTTCACCATACCGCGAATTGACCACCTTCAAAGTAAAATATTCCCTCTGAGGGAGGACATCCTCTGGTTAGGGGTTTCGATGTTATCTTCGTGACTGTTCACACCGTTTGACAGTGTAATCACGGGTGAGTATAACACACCTCCCGAAGGTATTCGGCAAGTGTATGCTATGAACCGGGATTCAATCATCACAAATCCACGTGCAGACACATGAAAACCCGGCAGGTCACCATCGAGGAAATCGATCAGCTGTTCCTGGAGTGGTTTGACTACATCAACGCCTCCGCACTGTACCGGCAGGCGCTTCGCGAGGAGATGGCTGTTCGTGACATTGATCCCCACGAATTTCGGGATCTCCTTGAACGTGCACAGGAGCAGGGGTACTCGTTCGAAGACGTCGCCGAGGAAACAAACCGATTGAGCGACCTCCAAGCACTCGTCGACGATACTGCTGGGACTCCTGATGGAAACGTACCCGAGACATCGACCACGGAACGCAGCGAAACACCCCAAAACGAGACGCACCAATGAGCGACAACGATCCACCAGAGACCACTGAATCGACCTTTAATCGACCAGCCATTCGCCAGACGGTCACTGCAGTGATCGTGCTGAGCATCATCGCTGTCGAGCCCGCTCTGGCTCAGGATGGAGTCGTCTGTGATGCTGAGGGACTGCCGGACATGATCTCTGGCTTCTTCCAGATCACGACGGCTCTCGGGATCGTCGGACTTGTCGTCGTCTGGCAGGCCGATTCCCTTGCCGAGATGTTCACGATGAGCCCCGAGCAAAAGAAGGGATTCAAGCGACACAAGCGAACGGCCCTCAAATCCACCGTCGTCCTGCTCGTACTCGGCCCCTTGTACACCGTCGCTGGCTCCGTGATGGGGCTTCCACTCGCCGAATGTGTTGACCTAGTTCCCTGGTAATCGGTGAACCTTCCGCTTCACTCGTCACATCAACCATGCGCCGCTCGACACTTGGCCTCGCGCTCGCTCTCACCGTCCTCGTGGGAGGTCTTGTAAGCGTTGCCAGCGCCGATCATCCGCCACGCCCCGGAAGTGACGACAGCGGTCTCAGCGAAAACGAGACGGCGACGCTCTGGTCAAAAGCTCCCAACGAGTGCCTGACCGATGCAGAGTACGAAGAACGGTATGGTGAGGAGCGGACGTCCATGCACGCCCTCGGCAACTGCACCGATATCACGTTCAAAGAGCCACCTGAGACAGCCGAACACTGGACAGCCTACGATTTCGAATCTCTCGAGGCGGGTGACAGTGAGACGTCTGTATACCCAGATAACGCGGAGCTGAATGATTCGGTGTTCATCAAGGACGCTCATGCGACTATCTTCGCTGTGCAGCCGTCCACGATGGTTCACCTCGATGACGAGGAAACGTCGCTGTACCTCGCACCGGACGGCGAGCTCCGCGGTTTCGTCGATTACCGCGTTGCGGTACCAGATGATGAGTCGGAATCCAATCAATCAGTCGAGTGGTCGGTTGTCGACCACGAAGTGAGTGAGGTCCGGGTGAAACAAGACGGAGACGTGATCGCCGAGCAGGACGGCCAGCATACTCCTCTCTTCGACTACGAACTCGCTGGCGCAGGCTCATCCACACTAACCTTCGAAGCTGAGATCGAGGTCGAACTGGAGAAGGAGATTACTGAACAAGTTGGCAACGAAACCCGGACACGATACGAGTATCCGACAGATAGCGTAACCGTCTCACAAACACTCGATGTCGACGTCTACAACCTCACCGCGTACATCTACCACGCGGAATATCCGGACGGCGATTCCGGTGTTGCTATCCATCAGACGCAACCGTGGCATGGCTACGTACTTACTGAAGACGGGGATGCAACCGTCCGAGGCGTCTGGCGGTACTACACCGCTCGCGACACAGATTGGGATTATCTCGTCCACTCGAATCGGACAGATGAGGAGGTCGTCCATTCCGACGCGCTTCCAGTGTATACGCGGGCATTCCCGTCCGAAGTTGGGCCTAGGGCTGAACCGATTCGCGACGGCCCAGAGATCCGCGAAGTGTGGGGATTCGAAAGCGAATCACCAGCACCAACGGTGCACGAAAACGTCGAAATCGGAATCGTCGACGAGCCGTACGTCCGCTCATACGGGCTTGCCGTTCGGTACGACGAGATCGACCGGGATCATCTCGAAGTTCAGGGGATCGTCCGCGGTGAATCGGCAGATATCATCGAGCCCGATGGCGGAACCGAGCGAGAAATCCGTGAGAGCAACCTCACCGTCGAAACCGTCGAAGAGAACGAGACAGAAGCAACGCTCCGTATCGAACTCCGCGATGCCGAGACCGGTACCCCAATCGCCCTTGAGAACCCGTTCGAAGACCATCCGCGTGTTGCCCCAATCGGACATGAACAGCGTTCCGGTTACATCACGATCGGTGACCAGCGAGTCGAAACCAACGCCTCGGGCGTCGCGATCGTTACGATCCGCACACCGGGAAGCTACACTGCAGAATATCATCCGGGATCGTGGCGAACACACGACCCTGCGTACGTTGGAGATCGTGCGAGTGTCGGATGGCATCCGCTGTCGACGATAAGCGGGTGGCTGACGCTGATAGTCGACGTTGTCCGATTCTCGATTCCGTTCGTGGTAGCACTGTATGCGGGCCTCAAACTTGGCTCATTCCTGCGAATTCCGGAGGATCAACACCTATGACGAGAATCAACACCGTAACCAGACGAAAAGTCCTCGGAGGTATCGTTGCCAGCTCTGTCGCTAGCCTCGGTGGCTGCGCAGCATTCGAAGAGAGTAACGAAGAGCCGGAAGACACGGAGGGGTTCGAACGAGTCACAGTCGAGGGAACGGAGATCATCCTTGAATTCGAGGAGAACCACCCGTTCGATGCGGTGACGGTTGTGCAACCCGATGGGGAACTATTCGTCGAGCGTGAATTAGCCACGGGCGTTAGCCGAGAAACAGTCGAACTCGGAGTCGATTACGTTCCTGGGGAATACGAAGTGATTGGATCTTCAGAAGGAACGGAGCAGTCATCGTCAACGATCGAGATACGGCCAGATACTCAGATTACGGGACTGTTGCTCGGGAGAAACCATCCTGATGAAATGTATGACGGTTCCAGCGAGAGAACTATTCAGACGGAGGTAATCCTCACGCTCGAGAACACGGGCAGTGGTCCGGATACTGCTTCCGGACTCGTGTTCAGTGGAGATGTTCCTAGGCCAACTCCAGATGATTACGATGAGAGCGGGATCTACGATACGGAGAGTGACCTCGGTGGACACGCCGACCAGATCGGGTTGCCACCTGGAGGATCAGTCACGATATACAGTCACTCTACTCCGTTTAATCCAGCGAGTGACAACGTGTCCTGCTCACCTGATACGGAGCGAGGAGAGTTCGAGGTGGTGATCAGAACGGCTATTCAAGATCCCAATCCATCACAACAGTACTCAGTCGCGTATAGTGGAGAAGATTTAGTCGAGTGTGATATCGAAGTCGAGGTGACCCAGTAATGGATCTCGTCGATTTCGGACGTCAATGGTTCGAGGATGCGGTCGAGACGCTTATTGAGTGGTTCCAGACTGGTCTGAGTGACGGTTACAGAGAAATCACAGAGAGCTTGTTTGGGACGCCAGTCCCGGAAACCAGTGATACCTTCGTTTTTGGACGTCCTGAGAACGAGCCTTGGGTGGCATTGTATGAATCTCTAGTCGGCGGGGAGATTATGCTGTTAGCTCTGCTTCTACTCTTGATCTGCGTTCAGGGCCGTCACACCGTCCGTATTTTTGATATCGGGAGTTCCTATGAAGCTCGGAAAACGCGCCGGAGTGCATGGACCGGAGCGTTCCTGATCGTAGTATGGTATTGGGCCGCCGTTCTCTCGCTATATCTAGTGAATGGATTCACGATCGCCCTAGTCCCCGAGATCGAGGTCCTCATGGGGGCGATGATTGACTTTCTCGAGGTTTCAGTAACAAACCCTGCTCTCGCACTACTGATGGCCGCCATCGGTGGATTTGCGATGTGGGCTCTCCAAGCGTTATTCTTCATCCGCGAAATTCTTCTGTACGTCTACTTGTATGCGATGCCGATCGGTCTTGCAGTAGCCTTTGGCGGGATTCCGGTAGTATCTCGTGTTGCCAAAGCTGTTTGCATGAAGTTCGTCCCGCTTGCCATTCTGCCACTTCCGGTTGCGATTTTCTTCAAGGGGTATGAACTCCTGTTTTCCAACGGAACCGAGTCGGCCGTCGCTCCCGATAGTGCGTTCCTGAGCTATCTTGTGGCTGCCTCACTCCCTGTCCTCTCGTTGATCATTATCTGGAAGCTGTTCAAGTACGCGAGCCCCGTCACTGCAAAGCTCATCGGAGGGACCACCAAGGCTGCAGTCGGTGTTGGGGCGATCGCTGGCGCTGCCTACGTCGCAGGGCCCTCCATCGCTGCGACGGCAGCACGATGGGGGCCAAAGGCAGCTGCAGGGCACGCAGCCGCCCAACGTCTCGGAAACCACTGGGGAGGCCCTACATACCGAGGCGACGGAGGAGCCGGAAACAGCGGTGGAGGTGGGAGCAACAGAGTAGGTGGCAGTGGAACGACCCATGATAACGTCGTGACCGATGCGTACGGCCAGCAGGGTGTACCGCAATACAGACGCACCGAAAACGATCCCGGATACTACTGACCATGGCACCAGACAACGAAGCAGCTTCGCGACGGATTATGGACGAACTGGGCGAAGAAAACCGCATCCCCATCGTTAACGTCGACGAGGGCGACGTCTACGTGTTGTTCGGCTTCCCGATCGCAGGGCTGCTCCTCGCAGGCCTCGTCGGGAGCGATACACTCGTCCTCCCGTTCGTTCTTACGGGGATCATCCTCGGTGTGGCGGCCGTATACGCGAGCCCGTCCCATCTCGCAGCATCCACGTGGCTCGCGGACGTCTATCGCTACTACTGTAAACGGCCTCGATTTACCTATAGCGCTCCCGACCACGCCACAACCGACGAAGCGACCGATACGACGCGCAACGAGGGAGGTCTCATCAACTATACCCCCTTCACGCCGGACGAACGAACACAGGACCTCACGAACATCGAACGAGCTTGGCCCGGAGCCGGGACGATTCAGCGGACGGACCGTACCATGGAGGCGTTCCTCGAGGTCGACCCGGGAAACATGGATTTCGCCATGTCGGGTGACTGGGCCCACGTTCAGGAGGTCGCCGGCGAGTTCGCGAACACGGAACTCGATTACAGTCTGAAGTTCCACGCCACAACCCGTTCATTTCCGGTAGAGGACTTGCTCACGCAGATCGATACGCGACTCGGAGACGAAGACGTCGCGAACAACCCCGTCTTCCAGGAGCTGCTCACGGAATATCGAGAACAACGGCCACGAGAACTCGAGGGAACCCAGCAGATTCGCTACTTCATTGGCGTGCAGGTGACGCCGATGGACGTCTACAACCGGTATCGAGACGAACATTCACCCGCAGAGAAGCTGACCACCCTTCCGGTCATCGGATTCCTGTTCAATCCCTTCGTCGCGAGGCGTGAGAGTCTCCGTGACGCCGAACTTCGGGCAAAAATGTTCGAGAAACTCGATCAGCGATGTCGAGCCGTCCAGAGCGAACTCGTACAGAAGGCTCCCGGCTGGTCGGCTCGACGTCTGAGTACTGTCGAGTTGTTCCTGCTCACGATGGACTTCTGGAACGGCGAGGAACATGAGTACGACGACGCAGCCAACGCCATCCGCGAACAACCAGTTATGAGCCACGAACGGAGGGATGACGATGCATAGTACGGAAGTCGGCCTTCCGCTACAGAGTCTGAACATCCCGTCGTCTACTGGTGATCTCACCGCGACCCACGCCGCGATAGTGGGCGTCGTAGTCCTGATACTCGTTATTCTCGGCGTGAAGTTCTATCGTGACCGCCTTCGAGACACCGAAGAAGAGGTCGATCTATCGGAACTCCTCGACGATGAGACGCTGGCAGATGGTGAAACCGAGCGGGAACTCCTCGATGATCTCGCCGAGCGACACAAAAGCGTGATCGCACCGGCTGCTGTCGAGTGGGAGACCCGGGCCGCCCGTGTCGGGGAACAGTGGACCTCGACGTTGTATATCGCAGATTATCCAGATTATCCAAAGGACGGCTACTTGAACGAACTGTTCGAGCTAACCGACGTCGAGTTCGATCTCACGATCCATATCACGCCCAAGAATCAGCAGCAGGCTCGTGATGAGCTCCAGCGGGTTGCTGACGACCTTCAGGTCGATGCGGATCTCGAAAATAGCGTTCGTGGCGCGTACCTGCAAGGGCGGGCTAACGAAGCCGTCGCGACCTACACGGCCGTCGAGAACGGAAGTCGCGTGTTCGATCAGGGGATGTTCATTACGGTACGGGCAGACACTAAGGACGAGCTTCGGGAGTCCGTCCGTACCGTCCGCAGTCGGCTTCGCGAGCAACCGGCCGGTCTCTCGCCGAAAACCGCAATCTGCAAACAAGACCTCGCCATTCAGGCCGCTGCACCAGTCGGTCCCAATCCCTTCGGACGGGAGGCGATCGCGCTGGGCGACGCCGTCGGAGCCGTTCTGGCGTCGCCGCACAACGCGACCATCCTCGAGGACGAGGGCGTCGAGTTCGGCGTTCACTGGCGAAACGATAGCCCGGTCGTCATCGACCCGTACGCTCGGGAGAACGGCTACGCGATGTTCACGATCGGAGATCCCGGTTCGGGCAAGAGTTTCGGTGCAAAACAGAACTTCATCCGATCGATCGAGCAGAGCAAGGATCGTATCGGTATCATCCTGGAACCACTGAACAACTGGACTGGTGTCTCCGAGGCGCTGGGCGCGAAACGCATCACGGTCGGCGGGAATATGGGGTTGAATCCGCTCGAAATCAAGCCCACGCCTGAGCACGTCCAGCGGGCGATGGGGGAAGACGCCAGTCCGTATCGAGAAAAGCTCGACAGCGTGATGAGCTTCCTGTCGAACTACTTCGCCCTCCGAGGCATTCGACTCGGCGACAAACGAACCACGCTCGAAAACGCCATCGAAACGGCGTACGCTCGCAACGGAATCACCGACGACATCGCGACGCATCACAACGAGAGCCCGACGATGCGGGACGTCCTCGATATCCTCGAGGAGATGGTCGACGAGCCAGACGAATTCGTCGTGCGAACCGACGAGGAGTCCGGAAAGATCCAGACAGATGCCACCTGGTTGATCGACCAGCTTCGACCCTTCGCGGAGGATGGCCGCTATGAGAATCTCGGACGCGGAACGGAGTTCGACATTCGCGACGAGAAGATCATCTACCTCGATCTCGCCCAGCAAGAGGGCAGTCTTGGTGACAGCACCAGCCTCGTGATGCAGCTGCTGATCACGCTGGTATATGAGCGGGCCAAGGAGGTCGACGAGGTCGTGTTTGTGATCGACGAGGCACGGTACGTTCTCCAAGAAGCCGCGAATCTAGAGTTCCTCGAAACGGTGTTCAGACATCACCGCCACCACGATCTTTCGATCCGATTGCTGACGCAGACCGTCGACGAGTTCTTCCAGCACCCGGAGGCGGAGGCAATCCTCGATCAGTGCGCCATCAAGCAGTTCCATCATCTCGACGGAATGGACGAACACTGGGCGAACGAGTTTGGGCTCAATTCGGCGCAAATGCGCTTCGTCCAGGACGCTGTCCCGGGGAACGAACGAGCAGGCTACTCCGAGGCACTCGTCGGGATCGATGGTGAATGGCGTGGAATCGAAGTTCGAGCTCTGGAGAAGGAAAAGCAGGTCATCGACTTCGACGCGACGGAACAGTCATCTCAGGACCTCCCCGGTGCTTCAGGTTCCCAACATCAGGGGGAAGCAAGCACACCAGGCGCTGAGCCAATTCCCGACCTTCAACAAAACGGGCAACAGCATGAGCGCACGCAGTCGTTGGCCACGGAAACCGACGGCGGCGATCCGGAGGCAGAGTCGCAATGACGGAGTACGTGCGAGTCACGCCGACCTCCGAGCGTCTTCGGAAAGAGAACCTCCCTGCGGCGTTCGAAAGTCTGCACAAACTGTCCAACCCGGCGACGTCGAAGCTAGCGAACCGAGTAAATCCACTAGTCGATACATCTCCGCCCACATTCGAGTTCGTCGCGATAAGCGAGGGGACGGACGAACCTGTCGAATTCTACTACGGTATCGATCAGCCGATGCATCTGGACACGCTTGAAAAGCAGCTGAAGACGATCTATCCCGACACCTTCGACATCGAGCGCGTCGATCTCACACTCACAAAGAAGCTCATTCCTCCGATGGAATTTTCGCGGGAAGCGTTCCAAGACCGACTCGAACGTGGACAGTTACTCTATCAACCAGATACCGAGGACCTCTCACCCGTTGGAGTCAGCGATGACTCACGGGAGGGGCACACCTCAGAGCGGACAGATGGAGGTGATGCAGTAGCCGACTTCGACACTGAAGAAGCGTGGTCGCCACAGAGCGAGGCTATCGAACTCGAGGATGGGGTATTCACACCCCATCCCCCGGAGCGAATCCCTATAGATGATCCCCTAACGACACTCGATCGACCCACAGAGACGGAACGTGGAACGGTATTCGCTCGGCCGACGATTGACGATCTGGAACCGGTCGGGGTGCAGTGGTACGGACAGGCAGAGCGCAAGCGGGACTGGATGACGACGATCAAACCGTACGCTAAACGCGACCCAGATCCGAACGAGTACGATGCTGAACAACAGCCGATCGCGGTGTTGATCGACCATCTGACCGAAGCGGAGCATCCCATTGCGTTCCAGGTCGTCTGGCAGCGGAAATCCGACTGGTCGGACGATGCGGCACTTCGTAAAGAAGACCTGATGGAAGGTCGCGATACCTTCGCACAGCGGTATCTCGGACCGATGTTCGAGATGGAGAACCGGCCGGATGACGACCGCAACTACCAGGTCGGAAGCGCAGCGACCAATCGCTTCGATCGGATCGAAGCCAAACACCCCAAACGGACGTTCACCGTTAATGTTCGAGCGGTTGCACTCCCGATGGAAGGGACTTTCGAGTCCCTCGATCGACGGCTCGACCAACTCAGTCGAGCGCTCGATCCGCTCGATGGACCGTTTTATGGGCTTGACAGCGAGCGTATCAGAGCGAAGGGGTTCCGCCAAGCAACGAAGCAGAAACGGGCTCGGCGTCTCTTACAGCATGTTCGAGACTCCGAGATCGTCACAGGCCGGGGGAAGCGAAAGCCGGATCTCGTCTTCAACGCCGACGAGCTGGCCAATGTTGTCGTTGTCCCCTCCTCAGAGGAATTAACCGTCGAAGGGGGTCGTGGCACCCGATCGGAACAGCGCTCGCGAAATCCACTCCCTCGCCCACATCCCGACCTAATGGACGAGTTTCGGAACGGGATGACTATCGGCTATGCGCTCGATGAAACCGGTGAACCCGAAGATGAGCCGACCTGCGTCCCGCCGTCGCTGCTGACCACACATTTTGCACGGTTCGGAACGACTGGTGCCGGGAAATCGAAAGCCAGCATCAACGATGCCCTGTCCCTGTACGACTCCACCGATGGCCCAATCATCATTATCGATCCGAAGGGCGATGGGATGTGTCAGAACTATATGCGGGCCCACGCTCGCCGGTTTGGGACGACTGACCTCGAGGAGAACGTCCTGCATTTTCCGATCCCCGAAATCCTCCCCGGCTTCGCGTTTTTCAACATCGAACCCTCTCTGAGGAGTGGCGTCAATCGTGTCGACGCAGTACAGGACAAAGCCGACCACTATGAGACCATCATCAAGATGGTCATGGGCGAAGAGCGCTACGAGCAGGCGGTCGTCGCGCCGAACTTGATCAAGTACATCATCAAAATCCTCTACGACGAGGAATACGGCCTCGAAAATGGCCTCTATCGTGAGAGCGTCAACTACTTCAGCCACAATCAGCTCGAACACATCCTCGATCAACTCTGGCAGGCAGGTCCACCAGAGGTCGATGAAGGAGCTGCTCCCCGGTCCAGGAACCCGCAGGTCGCCCAGAAAATTCACCGACAGCTCCAGCTCGATCCCAATACGTTCGCAACGATAATGGGTGGTGTGAGCAACCGCTTCGACTACATCTCTCAGGACGAGCACTTACGCCATATTTTCAATAACACGGATCCGCAGTTCGACTTCCGAGAATTGCTTGATGACCGGATGGTTATCCTCTTCGAACTCGGCGATCTGCGCGACGACGCTGCAAAGGTGATGACCGGGCTGATCATGACGATGCTCTACGACGCACTCAAACAGCGCAAACAGGACATCGAGCAGAAGCCCGATGACTACGTTGTGAATCTACTCGTCGACGAGGCCTCCAGTGTCGTCGTCTCAGACATAATGAATACACTGCTGGAGAAGGGCAGAAGCTTTCAACTCTCGGTCGGCCTCTCGCTACAGTTCCCAGAACAGCTCGAAACGGAAGGTAACCGGAAGGTCTACCTCAACGTGTTGAATGACGTCGGCAGTCCAATCGTCGGAAAGATTCACGTCGACCAGGAGATCGCTCGCGTGATGGCCCACGAGGATATGGATCCGGAAGCGTTCGCGAACCGCATTCGGTCTCTTCCCCGCGGTGAATGGATCACCCGGCTCCCGAGCCCGACGTTCGGTGAAACCGGTCCGGAACCGTTCAGTCTCGCTCCACTCCCGATTCCACCGGGGCATCTGGAAAGCGAGTATTCACTCTCGGAACGGGAGGAAACGGACTTCCAGACGACCCTCGACGCGATTCACGAACGAACACGGGACAGCTACGGAGTAGCATCGGACTCGACGACGTCGACACCAGAACACACCCCGGCCGTGGCGACCGAGGCCGACGACGACCAACCACTCGATGTCGCCATTGCACAAGCGATCCGGACGGTCCAGATTAACGCCGGCGTTCGCGACGAGAACGGTTGGGTGACCGTCTCAGCAGTCGATGACGAACTCCTAGCTCGACTCGATGAGGAAAAGCTCGAGGATCACACTGTCGAAGCCTTCCCAGACATCAGGGAGCGCTCACCGTTGATCGAGGTAGATCTGGACGCCGAGACCGCCGAAGTCGTTTGTCAACTGACCCCAGCGGGCGAAGAGGCCGCGACACCCGATACCGACTCGCCGACTGGTGGTGGCGAGAGCCACGATCGACTGTTGTTTGCCGTCGAGGAGTTGCTGGGCGAGCTCGGCTTTTCGGTGCAGGTCTTGGATCAGGACGGGAGAGATCGTCCGGATGGCTTAGCGACCCATCCCGACGTCGACCCCAGCTTCACGATCGAAATCGAAACGACGACACACACGCGTCCGGCGAAGGTACTGGCCAACCTTCGGAAAGCACAGGCCGCAGAGAAGATCCCGCTCTTCGTCGTTGACGGACGGGATGACGATGTAGACGGGCGTGACCTCGCCCGACGGGTTTCCAACATCCTTGAGGAGCCCGTCAATCGACTCAAGTCTGGTAAGACGCGGCTGTACACAACGACGGAGCACATCACCTTCAACGGTGGTGCCAGCGCGTCAGATGGTGTGACTGCCGCACGTCGAGCCACAGACAACAGCCGACAGACCCGCTGGGTTAAACAGTCGGATGAATTCGCCCTCGAAGATAGCACTGGGGAGATCCACGTCCGGGTCACAGACTTCGAGACCGTCTCCAAAGATCAGTTCCCAGCAACCTACAGTTACGACGAGTCGGCAGGGACGTACACGGTATTCCAACCAGGTGAACTGCCCGCCACCTACGATTCAAAGGACGCGTTTGAGGCCGAGTGGGTACCTATCAAGCGACCTTTCGTTCCGACGACAGACCTACCTGTTCCGGACTACACGGACAGCTCGTACGCAATTGGAATCGTCACCGAGGACGGTCAGGATCCTGACCTCCAGCTCTACGATCCGACGGAAGAGACGATCGAGAGCTGTACCGAACTCGTGGAGGGGGTTCAGAACGGCGAGCTCTATCCTGCTGGAGCGGAACCCGATCAATCAGCCAACGGAGAACCCTCGGCAGGGGAAGACGAAGAGGACGATCCGTTCGGTCTCAGTACATTCGTTCACGATGCTCTTGTCGAGTGTGACGACGGGATCGTCCCGGTCGGCGACGTCTACGATGCCTATGAACAGTTTGCGTCAGCCGGAGAGTACGACGTGAAACCGAAATCCCGATTTACGCAGGCACTTCGCGAGCACGTTGGTTTCGAGCGCGACAAGAAGTGGTTGGACGGGAAGACCCAGCGCTGTTACGTCGGGATCGAGCTTCGAGACTCCTACACGGAGGGATCAAACGATGGAGAGGCGTAGTCGTTTGACTCCTACAGAGGAGGTGGACGTCAGATGACGCTCAGTAACTCCGTCATCAGCGAGCACTACCGCCGTGCGAAACCCGTCTACGAGGCGCTGGCGACCGTCGACGACTATCCCACGATCGGCCTGAACGACTTCGTCGGGTGGTACATCAAGCGTGACCACGACGACGTCGAGGCGATCAAGGCCGGGTATCCGCAACGCGGTCGAGTCACCCGTCTCGATCGCGACTACGACGAGATCCACGGCCGTCTCGAGCGAACGCTCTATGCCGTTACCACCTACAAGACGCCAACCGCCTTCCAGCGGTGGGAACCCTGTCGATACGACGAGTCGGAAGGAATGACAGTCTGGCAGGACGAGCCCCCGACGCCTGGTTACACCGACCTCCAGGCAGTTCCAGCGTGGGGCGATATCGACCTTGCCGACGACATCAAGCCCCAGCGGGGCGACCTCGACGCCGAAACTAAGCAACTCGTCGAGGAGACCCTCGACGCCTACATCGACGAGTACGCGACACTCTACGGGACTCGGGACGCGGTGTACGCGCTAGATTCGGTGGGAGGTGTGTACGTGTTCGGTGCTCCGGAGGCCACGCTCCCGATTGCAGATCACTTCAGTGACGATCCCGACGCGCTGGAACGGGTGTTCGACGAGTTCCTTGATCGCTCGAATGCGTGGCTCCAACAAGCGGAGGCCCGGGTGAATGAGCGCGTCGACGGCGCTGGAGAGGTCATCCAGCCCGACTGGGTGAACAACAAGAACCGCCAGTACAAACCGCCACTCTCGATTCACGCTAACCACGACGCCGTCGTCACGCCCATCGCGACCGACGACGTCCGCTACGAGCTATGTCCGTTCGAGGCAGTCGATGATAAGCTCGTCGAGGAAGCGATTACCTGGGCGAACGACCTCACTCGAGTTGAGCATACGGGCTGCATTGAATCGCTAGTTGCGACGCTCTGGTCTGACCTGTATGAGGATCACGACGGGTGGCAGACAACTCTGGAGGTGTGGATCGAAGCGGAGCGAGAGCGGGAACAGGAACGCCAGCGTAAGCGCGAGGCGGCACTTCAACGGCGGCAAGAGCGGCTGGACGAACTTGACGGAACTCTCGAAGGACACCCCATCACCCCATTCAAAGAGGACGTCTACGAGGCTGTCGAGAACATCGACATCACCGAGATCGCCCGCCATTACGCGAGCGATGCCTATGATACGGATCCGAACCAGCCGCGCCCGCAGTTCGATCCGTGCTGGCGCCACAGTGAGAGCGGACAGTCCTGTTTCGTCGACGAGCAGGCCAACACTTTCGGCGATTCAAAGGTGAATGCTGGCGGTGGATCGGCGAAGTTGATGGCGCTCGCGACGGGGATTCTCTCTGACGCCGATGCAGACCTCGATGGAGAGGACTACTGGGCTGCTGTCGATGAACTGCGTAGCGCTGGCTACGACATTCCCGTATGGGTTCCAGAGGCTGGCGCAGACCGTGTCGACGGCGGCACCTACGACCAGATGCCGTTCTGGGCCGTTCGAAAAGCGGCTGTCGCCCTTGAGGTTTGTCCGGAGGATGCGTTCGTCGATCGTGAGGGTAAAGATGGAACCTACGAGGGATTCCCCGGCTACGAAACCTACAACGAGACACTCGCGGCTATCGAAGCGGCCGGTCTGAAGCACAGACGCGAACCGGTCACGCCTGATGAGGAGACTGAGGATAAGGAACAGCACAAACAGGGTATCAAGGGAATTTCAATAGATAATGAGGGGTCCTCTAACATCGATCGAGCTCACCTTCGTGAAAAGAATCGACTCCTGTTGACAAAGGTCGAACATCTCGAAGCAGAATTATCTGAGAAAACCGACCGGATCGAGGAACTGAGGGCTGAAGTCGAGCGACTTCGGTCAGAACTCATCACAGTTCGCTCGGAACGTGACCGACTAGAAGTCGCTCTCAAAGACCGCGAGTTCGAGCAAAATCCAGACCAGGGAACAGAGACTAAGACCGCAGACAGCCGATCCGCGCTAGATAGAGCGAAACAGTTCGTTTTATTCGATCGGTAGAGAGTTTAGCTCTAGTTTCACTCCCAGTCGTTAATACGATCATAGAGATAGATTCAGCTGACTCTGTTGAAATCCTAAATAAGTGATACGTTTTGCTCCGGGTGCGGTAAATACAGGCCATTTTATACTATTCGTCTACTATGGGAGACACTATGAACAGCGTTGACGTACTAAAGATCGGGATCGGTGTTCTCATTGGACTTATATTCGCAATGATCGCAAGTCAGCTAACTGGTGTTGACCTCCAGCTTCTCACTTCAGCACTTGTAATGGCTCTAATTGTTGCAGGTGTCATCCTTTATCTACTCGGGAAAATCCCAGCCACTAGTTCATAAGCACTCTTCAGCGAGCGGCTGTTTCGTACTGTATTATGTCTGAAGAAGAGGATTTGAACAGCGCCATTCATCCGGATTCCTCAGTTGTGTAGTGTGTGGGTCAGCCTCTGTTGAAGAAGGCTGGTAGATCAAATGGCCACCAGTCTCGATTTCTGATTGCTACATGAACCTGCGCGATCACACCAAGGAGCGGAAGTTCCAAGAGTGGCCCGATAACCAGCGCCAGTGGAATGAGCGGTTCATGTGGGAAGGCAACAACCGCGATGGCGAGGGCGGTCGGTGAGTTCCGCGACAGAATTGTGTTATTGAAACAGACCATCTCCTTGTACGAGAACGAGAGCACTCGTCCGACGCCGAACCCGATGCCGAGGTTAATCACATAGAAAACGATCACAGGAATGGCAAGGAGTACGAGCAGTCCGGGATTGTCCAGTATCACCTCACCCTGCGAGGCGAACATTGCCCCGATGGCGAGGCTCAAAAATATGATTTGAAGCGGGCTCAACTTCGGAAGAAACTTCCGAGTGAACCACTCGTGACCCAGTTGGCGAGTCAATCCCCACCGAGCGATCCCGCCGACCACCAGCGGAACAACGAGCACGAGAACGACGCTTTCGACCAATAGCTCCACCGGTAACGCAACCAGTTCGCCGGCGAAGACGTACAGATAGAGTGGAAGCAGTATCAACTGGAGGACGAGATTGTACGGGAGAATAGAAGTTGCCAGCGGTACATCCCCGTCGGCGATGTCGGTGAAAATGAGATACCAGTCCGTACATGGTGTCACCATCAGCATGATAAGTCCGACCCACAGGGCAGGGTGATCTCGAAGGAAGATCGCACCGAGTGCCACCGCCAACAACGGACTCCAAATGAAATTAATCAGAAGACTCGACCCGACAACTCGACGGTTCCCGAATGCTGAACGGAGTCTGGAGAGTGGAATTCCAGCGAACGCGGCAAACAGCATTACCATCAAAAACGGGAGAATCAGATGGTCTGCGATGGGAGCGACGCCAGACACCTGCCCGAGTGCGAGACCGCCAAGAATAGCGATAAGAACGAAGACAGTCTGATACCTCTCAACAAAATCCATTCCATCCCTGACTAGCCACCAGTCATCTAAGTTTGTGGTGATTCAGGTCAGAGAAATGGCCGCGATACCTCACAAATCCTGCTACGTTTGCGCCTTTTATTCAACACGACCACCAAAATATAATGGCGTGAGTGTTTCAACGATATCGAGCGTCTCTCTGTTTTATCGAAAAGGCAACCTGACACCCCCGATTCTCACCTGACACCCGACGGAACCGATCCTCATCTGAACTACAAAATCGCAAGACTGCAGCACTAGACAGCTGTTTCTCGAACAAGTGTGCTCGCCAGCAGGCTACGAAATCGGGTGTCAGGTAGCTCCGTCTGGCGATTTGCGAGCAAATTCAGCCACCTGACAGCCGGAAAATCGACCAATATACGGTGGGGGTGGCGGCACAAACCTTTGTTCGCGGCCACAGGGGCCGAGGTGCAAGGCCGCAGGCCGATCGACGAAGGGGCCACCCAACTGCCTCATCATGGAGGGTTGGAGACACACCTGGATACTGTTTTGAATGTCCGGTGATGAGTCATCATGTACGATGGTCGAGGTAGAGAGGGTATCATTGTTGAGTAAACGACGGAAACAAACCTCATCTCGGTCATTTCCAAGTGATACGTTAGCGTCCATTCGATCCGCGGTCGAGCAGGTACCAGAGTATGTCTTCCGAAACTCGACGAAGAATACGGAGATTGGGGCATTTGATGCTGAAATCGCTGAAGGATTGCCACAGTACGAATATGAAGGCGATCGCGCTGGCGGGTATAACCCCAACTGCAAACTCTGGTCGCATTTGGGATTTAATTACAGCGTTGATCTGTACCAGCCTGACGAGCGCATCGCGATCGAGGTCGAAAAAAGCGAGCGGAAAAGCATTAGCGACGATCTGCTCAAGTTCCAGAAAGGCTACCGCACCCAGAAAGACGGGCGACCGAAGATCGAATTCGGCTGCCTGGTGGTGCCAGTAAACTACCGGGGGAAAGATAACCTGTATCGCCACAGCTTGACCAAGCTGGACTTTATGAAGGGCATTCTGTTCATCGACGACGTCGCCGTCATCGGGTATCGAATTCCGACACCCGACTGAGCCGTGCTGACACGGGTTTGTTTGTTCGCGCCGAGAAGCGTGCGGCGCTCGACAGCGTGCACGGCGTGATTCACCATGGCTGATCCCGATCCTCACGACGACACGAGTACCGACTACGAACAGCTCGAGAAAGAGCTTCTCGCCCAGGACCGCGACGCCAGCGGCGTCGCCACAGCGGACGTCGACAACGCGACAGCCCGCAACCTCGTCAGTGAGCTCGTCGACGCGGACATCGTTACACCCGTTCCTGAGGCTCAAGTTCTCTTCCACGAGCCGAGTAGCACTGCTTTCGACTCCACCACCCAGTTGGCCGTCTTCCACAACGGCTGGACCGCCGCCCGCGATAGCGGCGAGGAGGACAAGTAATGCAGCAGACGCTCGTTGGCTGTTCCTTCTGTGACGCCCCGCCCGGCACCGAGGCTGGTGAGGCGCATACCTGGGGACAGGACGAGCGGGTCACCCACCCGATCTGTGTCGACTGTGCCATCCAGACGCGGCCGGATCCCGACGAACGCGATTATCACGCCTGCGACGACTGCGGACTCGTCGTCGACGCGCTCGCAGCACTCACGCGGTTCCGGGTGGAACTCGGCCACCTCGAAGGACCCCTCCAGATGTGCGCACGTTGTAGCCCCGGTGGGCCTGCCACGTACTGGACGCGCGACCTCGAGGAACATGTCGTCGCGACGCCGAGAGCAGCGCTCGACGTCGACGTGCACTGAAGCAAACTCCGCGTCGTGACTCGACGAACCCTATCCTCTATCTTGAGACAATGTGCAAATTCTGCACATATGCCGAAACGGTTATCCTCCTGTGTGCAGAACTTGCACATAGAATGAGCGCGAGCGATGACCCACGCCGAGTCCATTTCCAGTCCCCGGAGTATCTCGTCGACCGACTTGACGCGATCGCAGATCTCTTCGACAAAGATCGGACGGATCTCCTCGTCGAGGCCATCCGCGAGTACATCGAAGAGACCGCTGACAGCGAGACGTTCCAAGAGCTGGTCGCAACGAAGTACTACGACGACCAACTCGAGTTCCAGACGGTCAAGCAACTGGTCGGCGCCGAGACGGCCCAGCGACTCCGCCTCCTCAAAGCCGATCTCGAGGACGAGCCACTCGATCTCACTACCCCCGACGACGTCGACGTCTACGATGGCGACGCGATAACGGTCGACACCGCGACCGACGACGATCGATGAGCGGTCGCCGACAGCTGCGAACAGTCGTGGCCGACACCAGCGCACTGGTCAGTTTGGCCGTGCCACGCGCCGATGCAGCGTACGATACTGAAACCGCCCCGGACCCCCTTCAGTATCTGCTCACCTCGTGTGACGTGTTCGTGCCACCCGAGGTCGTCACAGAGCTCCGCGACATTACGCAGTATCAGGATATCCACGGCGCCGCAGCAACGAATGTCCTCGCGGCTCGCGACCACTACGCAGTCGAAGATCCGTACGAGCGTGACGAGACACCGGACTCGCGGCCGACGTTCGGTCTCGACGACGGCGAAACCGATGGCATCGTCCTCGCGAACGCGCTTGATGTCGACAGCTTTCTCACCGACGAGTTTGGCGGCACGAACTTCGCGCTTATTCACGCAGTACTCCAGGGGCCGCGAATTGTCCCGACGCCGCGGCTAATCTGTGATTACGCCCGAAACGGCCATATGACCCACGAGGAGGCGCGAATACTATTTAGCGCGATCAGCCCCCATCGGAGCTGGGACAACAGCCCATACGTCGCCCAGTTGGTGGCACTTCTGGAGGAGTAATCTGTCCATGAGCGGTCTGTAGAAAGGCTTCAGACTGGACCCTCTATCGACTTGTTGGATACGTCAAGCAGCTAGCTGTAGAGACGACTCCTGAAAGCCCTCGGCCGCTCGGCATCCCGCGACCGCCGCTGCGCCCCTCGTTCCTGCGGTGCTTACGGGGTCGGGGGACGACCGAGACGGCCTCGCCCTTTCTGAGTCCACCAGGATAGCGGTTGTGTTGCTAAGCAGCGTGACCGGCTTGGCAGCTGCTTCGTACCGGCCCGCCCCGCTCGCCGCGTTCCGCCCTCCGCGTCGCTCGCGACCGACCATTCCGGGCATGCGGGCGCTCTCCGCACCGCCCGCGCCCGTTCCGGGCTAAAGTGCATGTGCCCTCGACGCCAGCGCTTCACCCGTTCGGGTCCTGCGGACCTCGGCGAAGCCGACCGCGACGGACGTAGTTGCGTCGCGGCGAACGGGGAATGCGCTGGCCGCTCGCTCCGGGCGGGTCGGCGCGCGGTGCTGGATGCGTCCCATCGTGTAGGCGCTCTCGCTCGCGCCCGCCAAGGGCGAGCGCGAAGGCGCGAGCGAGAGCGCAGATGACTCTGGTTGGTGACGGTCGTGGAAAACCCGCGGTGGAGACGCGGGTGGTGGCGCGTGAGCGCCTTCGGATCAGTGAGATCCAATGTCCAGTAAGAACGCAATCGGTAATGAAATTTCGGTCGATGAACAGGCCTACAAGCAGCCCGGCGAGACGGAGCTCGACGAGGACGGGTTCGAGGTCGTCGACGAGACCCCGGAGTTCCAGCCGACGGTCGACATGGAAATCCAGGCGAAAGTGGACGCCAATCATCCAGATGGGATCGCACAGGAAGTCGACGATCGCATCTACGGTGTGACCCTCGCCCAGGAGGAGCGCATTCGGGCCCGGGAAGCCGAACTCGAACACATCAGTGCCCAGGCCGAACTCGGAACGCAAGAGGGACGGGCGAAGCGCACGCGGAAGGTCGTCACCGAGCAGGTTCGCCGGACGAGCCGGGTGACGGTCGAAGAGACGGGCCGGCAGGACGTGGAGCCAGCGCCGGATCCCCGTGAGCGCCTCTCCCAGGACGAGCTCGCGACGGTGAATCAACACGCCCAGCGGATCGTTGAAAAAGTGAACGGTGGCCCGAGTCGTGCCGCAATCGGACGGCTGCTTGGTGAACGGATCGCAGATGGTCAGTCGACGATGGACGCAGTGTTTGACACGCTCGAGAGAGTCAAGCTGATGCCCAGTATCCTCCTGGAGGTTGCCGATGTGCCCGAACTCCCAGGTGGAGAGATAAACGTCGAAGGAACAGTGATCGAGCTGTGGGAACCCAGTAGTCCAGCAATCGCCCAAGTGGGCCTCATCGCAGATGATAGCGGGAAAATCAAGTTCACCTCATGGGCGAAAAGCGACCAACCCTGGGTCAAAGAAGGTGATCGGATCCAGTTGTGGGAAGCAAAGAAGAACTGGTACCAGGGACGCTGCAGTCTCGCGTTGACCTACGACAGTCGGATCGTGTTCCCAGAGCGCGAGCGCCGGTGGTGGAAGGACTGACAAGTCGGAGCAGCCTTCTTTTTCATATGTGCCGGACCGACCCAAGCCCCGCCACCCCACCCTCCGCTCCGTGCTCGCTGCGCTGCGCGCGCAGCCACGACCGAACCGACAATTCGGGCGGTGACGCGACGGGGGGCGAAGTCAGTTTGATGGGGCAGGACAAAAGAGGCGTATACGTCTGCAAAAGCGCCCATAACGGTCCCAAGCGTTCCGGTTAGGAACAAGAGGGCAAGCAAGACCAAGATCGGCAACAGCTTGTCGGCCGTTTCAGTCTCGGAGGTGAGAGTCTTCGACCCGGATCAGTTGCAGGGACGGGAACGGTGCGAAGGGGATTTCCTCCTCCACGAGTTCATTGAGTGGGATTGCAGCCTCCCGGTCGCCCCATCTTGGGATGTACTTTTCGAGCACATCGAGTGGGGTAACTACGATGATCTCGTCGTCATCCGGGTACTTCGGAGTCTTGTCCGCCAGCGTGTCTCCGTCCTCAAATTCCCACTCGTCAGCTTCGAGTCCGGGGATGTTCACCACGACCAGAGCGATCGGCTCATCGGCCTCGGTGTCGTGGACGATGTCTCCGTAGATGAACTCGGGTTCCTCTTCGTCGCCATCTTCGCGTTGGAGGGCCAGGTCGAGGGATCGTTGCAGGGGTTCCTCGGCTCCCGGTGGTTGCCATGGCTCTTCGTCGTACCGTTCTGGTGGGGCTCCACCGCTTTTCTTGGTCATAGGTAGTTGGTGAGTTCCGATTGCCAGTTGTTGAGCGCACTTACTCGCTTCTCCACGACTTCGGGGAGTTTGTCTCGCTGCGGGGTGCCGGTCGCGTCCTTAGTCTCCTCTCGGATGTTGTAACTCCCGGAGCAGGCCACGACGGACTTCGGGAGCATCCGGAGCCACTTCGGCGAGACGCACCCGTTGACGAAGATCCCTTTCGGCTCCAGAACCTTGTCGACTCTCTTGACGTGCTTGGCGAACTCGTACTCGGAGTCATACTGCGTTGCGTCGAATCCAACCCAGCGACTGATCTCGTCGACGAGGACTCGGCACCGCTCGAAGTGCCAGTCCTCCCACCCCATGATGGACGGATAGAGGGGCATGTCGATGCCTCGTTCCTCCATCAGCTCGTGGGCGGTCAGTTGTCGTTGGACGCTCTCGTCGATTTCCTTCACGACCTCGCGCCGATTCATAGACCCATACGTGAGTCGGTCACCTGCGAACGCGCCTTGGGCGACGCCGTCAAGTTCCTCAAATCGGTCGACAACGTCGACTGTATCCCGCCCAATGATGTGCCGGTCGTTCTCGTACGTCATCAGGAAGAGATCCTGATCCGGGCTCAGGAACGCAGCACGTGGGTTGTTGACGAACCAGGAGGATCGGTGGACCTTGCACGCGACGAACGGAACGGGATCCGGATTGTGTGCGTACAGTCGCTGGTGGATGTGATGGCTCGGGTGGATCTTTGCGCCAAACTCGCGGGGAAACGGGTCGTCCTGCATGCCGTGGCTCCAGGTGCGGTTGTGTCTCGGTGGCACCTATCTGACCACTACGAACCGCACAGGGATAAATATGTTGGATATATTTTCTACAAAATGCCTTAATTGGTGTATTCAGTCAGTTGGAAAGCCACTAAGCCTATAACTCTTCCCACGTGTCGATTGTATAACGAAGGTCTTTAGCATGAACCACAGACAGAGGGAATCATGACCGAACGAGTCCATTTCATCCCGGTCGGATTCGACTTCGATCGACTCATCTACCCAATTTCGAAAGGAGAACTGGAGGCAGACCGAGTTGTTCTCATCACGCACGAGGGCGATCCAGATGATGAGGCGACGGATCGTGCTGCCGATCTGGCGAACAATATGACTACTCGGCTGGAGAACTCTTTCGAGCTGATCGATGTCGAAGTCGAGCGGGAACCCATTGATATCGAGGAGCTGTACCAGTACGAGACGCTGTATCCGGTCGCGCACGAGTACATCCTCGACGAGCTCGAAGCCGGGAATGAGGTCTTCGTCAATATCTCCTCAATGCCCCGCACGACTGCATTCGCCTTCGCCACGGCTGCTGATTCCATTATTGCCGAGTACCAGTCCGAGGTTGAGGGTATCCGGGATATGCTCCACACATACTACGTCGCTCCTGACAAGTACCTCGTCCTCGAAATGATCGATGCCTTGGAGGACGCGAAGAACCTCTTCGAGGAGATGAGCGAAGACATCCGAGTCCATCCTCAGTACACGAATATCCGAGATTTGCTCAACAAGATCGATGAGAACGGCGTGACTGAGGGTGCCCGAGATCTGGATGGGCAGATGTACGTCGAGTTCCCGTCGTCGCCTGGCAGTGACGTCGAGGAGTTCGAGGAGACCATCCTGAACTTCCTCTTCAGGAAGGATTCTATTGCGTCGACGTCGGCGCTCGCCGAACAGTTGGCCGAAGAAGAGGGAGAGAAGTACGACGAATCGTTCCGGAGCCGGGTCCAGTATAACGTCTCGAAACTCGACGAGAAGGGCTATGTGGACCGGGAAAAGGTCGGGAACCGCCTCGAAACACAGCTCTCGACGATGGGGCGGATGTGGGTGGAAACTCACCGGGGGTGAACTGGGTCCTCGCATGACGGACACTCAGCGTAGACCGCTTGGTGGCCGCCCTTCTCGTACTCGATGAGGAGCATACCTGCGGGTATCTCGGTCTCGCAGGCCGGACAGATTCCAAGGGTCGAGCGTTCAGTGGACATCGGGTAATGGAGCGCTGGAGCGTGTGACACTGGATTCCAGGCTGCAAACCGATATTGATCGCATAAGTCCAAAAAGTCGAGCCAACCGAGGTGAAAGTGGAACCTGAACTATAATCCCGAGATTGTTGGCTTCCATCATTAACCAACAATATGAACAAGAGGATCGACGATGTTGGTTAAGGGGTGACTTTTTTGCGACTCCAAGTGGGTGGAGTCGCATCGAAATTCGAACACGGTCCTGGAAAACCTATGTCGTGGACAGAAACCTATGAGACCGAAGAACAGACCGACCAGCCGACCGATGCTCGAGTACCCACTCGAACCAACGGCGAGCAACCCCCAGAAGAAGACAACGCGAGCGAATCCGTCTCCTCAATTGGATACCCACTTGAAATGACGCAGTGTCCAGTGTGTGACGGAACGGAGTTCGTCACGAAGAAATTGGTGTATGAAGAGATGGGGTACACCGAAGACGGCGAGAGAGATTACCATCAAGCCAGAGTGCGAGCAGAATTCGAACTCACCTGTCAGACCTGCGGACAGCGATATCACGAACTTCCAACACCCTGTCGGACGTTCTACTCCGAGGTTGCCGTCCTGAACGAGGATCTCAACGCCGCCTGCACACGGAAGTTCAAGAACGGAGTCGACAGGATTCTCAGCTTCCTGCGAATCCGATAGAGAACTGACTGCAGAGACGCGCTGCTGTGGTTTTTGAGCCCCTCGATGGGTGAGGGGCTCGTCGCAGTCACGAGCGCTTCAGTTGGTGATTCGTATGGCGATCAGTGACATCTACGAGACGACGTTCGACGAGGACGTACAGCCCGACGAGCAGGCAGGCCAGTGCCCCGAGTGTAACGGTCGAGTGACGACTAACACGGTCGAAACAGTGTGTGACGACTGTGGGCTAATCATCGATGAACAACCGATCGACCACGGCCCGGAGTGGCGGGACTACGGGGATGCGGATTCGAACCCGGAGCGAACCGGTGCTCCCCTCACCCCAGCCCGTCACGATCGCGGCCTCTCGACGACGATCGGCCGGAACACCGACGCGAATGGAAACACCCTGTCAGGCGACAAGCGCCGACAGCTCCACCGACTCCGTCGCGAGCAACGACGAGGACGATGGCGTTCGAAGTGGGAACAGAATCTAGCGCACGGGCTCGGTGAGGTCCGACGGATCGCAAGCTGTCTCGAGCTCGGTGAGGGCGTCCGTAATCAAGCCTGTCAACTCTTCCGGAGCGCACAGGACGAGGATCTGCTCCGAGGGCGTTCGATCGACAGTATGGCCGCCGCGAGCGTCTATGGCGCGTCGCGCTGCAACGGCCTGACCTGGACCGTCGACGATGTCGAGGAGTACGCCCGGTGTGAGTTCTCGAGCCTGCGGAATGCCTACAAGGTCCTGAACAGAGAGCTCAACCTCCCGACACCACCGATGCAGCCAGCGGCGTTCGTTGGGCGGTTCGCCTCAGCGCTAGAACTGCCAGATCGGGTTCGTCGACAAGCCGAACAGTTCGCGGAAGTGGCTGAGCGCGACGGCGCCGTGACAGGTGTGCAACCGACGGGGTTTGCAGCCGCCTGCCTGTACACAGCAGCTCAAGAGACGGGGTGTTACGTGACGCAGACGGATCTCGCGGAAGTCGCTGATACCACGCCGGTGACGGTCCGAACGCATCACAACACGCTCGTAGAGCGGTATTGTTGAGTGGTCGACCAAGCAGAACTCACAGATTCCTATTCGATGTTCTATTGCTATTCTCACCGATATTTAAATACGAAGACGGGTGAACCCGTCAGCGTGACGGGGAAATCGAATCGACAGCTCGACCGAGAGGCGTTTCAGCCCCGTGGGGAAGCCACCCACGTCCCGGATCACCATCTTGATTCGAGACACGGGGGTCACGATCGGCTCGAAAGTGAGGGCTATCCAAACGCGGACGAGTCGACGTCGAAGGCCTGCCGAGGGTGCGGGCAGCCGATTTCAGCGAATCAACGCAAGTGTGCCACCTGCCTCCGACACCATATCGAGCCAGTAGATACGGATGTCGGCGATCAAGCAGACCAGACACCCGTTCCACGGGTTATCTTCGCTGTTGTTGAAGCAGCGTGCGACTACACGGCACTCGCAAAGGGAGCAGCGGCGTGTACGCTCCTCGAACAGCGCGAAGCGAATCCTCTCGAGGACTGCCAGCTCATCGACGAGTTATCCGAACCACCAGCGACCACCCTGCGCGATACGTGGGGCGATCTTCCACCCGCAGTACGGATCGAGTCGGAGAACGGTTCGCAGCTCCTGTCTGTGGTGTTGAAGCACATCAACGGCACTGAAGAGGGTACTCATGAGGAGGATGAACAGCCGATCTCACGGCTGTACGATGAGAGCGGGCGCGTGGTCCGGGATAAGGAATCCTGGATCGACACTGCAAACGATGAGAGGTGGCTCGTCCCGGCTATTGGAGTCGAACAGCGACCGGCTGAGAATCGCACGACGCGTCGGAATATCCAGAGTTCATACAAGAGGTACATCGACTGCCATTGCTGTGAGGAAGCGACAGAGCACCGGTTCAGCGAATACGAGCATCTTCCAGACGGGGCCTGGGACGGGCAACCGATCTGGCAGTGTCAGGCCTGCGGGATAACCCGTTACGGACCTGTTCCAGAGTAACTATCGCAAACGAACAACATTACCTCGACGATCAGCTGTGGTGAGTAGTTGATCGCCCCCAGTAGGGCGCGGGGCGATCCAGTCGCGGTCGCCCTGCGAGGTGATTATTCGATGGGACATCGCGCGCTCGTTGCGTATGAACGAACCGACGGAACGTACACACTCCACTACAGCCACTGGGGCGCAGCGAACCTGAAGCTCAAAAACCAAATCTCGGCTGAATCGCCGTTCGGTGGCGAGGACACCGATTCCAAGTGGGCGAAACAACGAGCTGGCCTATGGCCTCGAGGCAGATGCCTTCGGCAGTTACCTGGCCGACGAGTGGCGACCATCGACCATCGTTGAGCCGAAACCTCGAGCTACGGGACTCTCCCTCGACGGAATCGTCGCCGATCATCTCGACTACCTGCATCACGAGGCGTTCTACGTGGTGTCGACGACGTTCGAGGTAGCCGCGTATCGGACGCTATGGTTCGGTCTTCAGTACGACTAGGAGACGATCGAACAAGACGAGACAGTCGGGAACGGCGCGCTCGCTACCGTGCGCTGGTACGACGGTGAGCCGGTCGGCGACGGCCATCTACAGGGCCAGTTCCAGGCGCTCAAGGACGTCGTCGGCGACATGATCGACAAGGGCGTCTTCACTCCGTTGACGGCGAGGCAATATCTCAAGCAGAAGCTGGCCGAGTGGATCGGCGATCGGCAGGAACTGACCATTCTCACGAACAAATGTTCGAATTCACGTGCTAACCGTAGGTAGAAGAAGTCTATCGTCTCTCGAGGCCTGCAACGAATAGTGCTAGAACGGGAACAATCTCCAGTCGACCGATCCACATCAGGAAGATCATCAGAAGTTTGGACGCGTCTGAAAAGAACAGATAGCTCCCGAATGGTCCGAGCTGACCGAATCCTGGTCCAATGTTTCCAATCGTTGCAATCGACGCGCTTACAGCCTCCAACACACTCAATTGCTCGCCGATTCGTGCGGAGTCAAGACTGATAAACACAGTAGCAAACGCGAACAGTACGATGTACAGCATCGTATAGACCATAATTCCGCGGATAGCATCTTCATCGACCACATGGCCGCCTAGGCGGACCGGTTTTACAGTATCCGGGTTCGCAGACGTGAATAATTCACGTCGAATGGTTTTCAGGACAACGAGCCAGCGAATTACCTTGATACCCCCGCCGGTAGACCCGGCAGATCCACCAATAAACATCGCGAAAAGCAACACAATCTGAGCGTGCGTGTCCCACTGAGCAAAGTCAGCGGTTGCGTACCCAGTGGAGTTCATCAAGGAGCCGATTTGAAAGGCGGCCTGTCGAAGTGAGTTCTCTGTGAACCCTTCTGTGACGCCACCAAGTTCCATTCCAGGAGCCCCACCGCGGAATAGGAGAACGAACAGTATCGTGATCAGTACCGCGATCGCGCCTGTATATACTCTGAACTCGGCATTGTTGTACATCGTCTTCGCTTCCCCATGGAACACGTGCCAGAACAATGCGAAGTTGACGCCAGCGATCACCATGAACGGAATAATCACCCACTGTACGATCGCCGCGAACGCTGCGATGCTATCCGCCTGCGGCGAGAATCCGCCAGTCGGCATCGTCGTGAACGCATGCGCGATCGCGTTGTACAAATCCATGTTTGGCGCTTGTCCAAGCAAGTGTAGGCCAAACAGGAGGACCGCAAGCAAGACAGTAAATGCAAAGTAGATGATCCACAGGGCTCGGGCCGTTTCGGCGATTCTCGGTGTGAGTTTCTGTAACTCAGGTCCCGGCGCTTCTGATTTCATAAGTTCAGCACCGTTGACCGCAAGTTCTGGAAGGATCGCGATCATGAGAACGATAATTCCCATCCCACCAAGCCACTGGGTGAGCTGTCGCCACATGAGCAGTGCATGCGAATGCTGTTCGAAGCTTATTTCGCCGAGAACAGTCGCTCCGGTCGTCGTAAACCCACTCATTGACTCGAACAGGGCGTTAATAATTGAGCCTCTCATTGCTGCGATTGAAGACGTTTGTAACCCCACGGTTGACCCCGTTCCGTACCCGGCCAACAGATAGGGGATTGCGCCAACAATGGCTGCAGCCAACCATGCTAGTGATACGAGTAGAAGTGCTTCTTGTGGCCCAAGGTCCGGATCCGGATCAAGACGTTCGAGGACTAACCCAATAGAGACTGCAATACCAATAGAGACCACAAATACCCAGATATCCTCCATGTAGACTAGAGAGACGACGAGCGGAATCAGCATCGTTATTGCGAGGTATTTTATGACGGTTCCAACGAGACTGAGGCTGGCTCGCCAGTCGATATGCCAAGTCATTTAAAAATCACTGATATGGTATATTCCACACGTACCGAGTCTCGCACGAATAATTAGCGTGTCGATTCAGACGATTGGTTACGGCCGCCACGATGAATAGACGAGATCATCTGCTGGCCGTACAAGATCTCTCTAGCTCCGGTGTGCGTAGCCCCCTACAACAACCCCACACTCAGGGCATGTGACGACACCACGATCCGATTCGAGATAGTTTGAGTCCGCACGTATCGACTCAAAATTAAAGGTTTTAGCGTCACCTTCATACTCACAGTACGGACATTTAGCCATATTGTCACAGTACAATGTAGAGTCTATATTAATTGTTGTCCCTCGATATGGACTAACACGGTTGCGAACTCTGTCTTAGGCCATTGAGATGAATTCACCGACAAAAGGCGTCTCGACAAACGCGATCACGTGATCATTGTGTCGAAATTTGGTGTCACCACGAGGTGTAATGAGCGACCCGTTTCGAGTGATCGCACCGATGACAAACGTTGCCTCGATCTCTTGAACGAGTTCATCAATACGTCGTCCAACCAGTTCGCTATCTATCCCGAGTTCAACTTCGACGACTTCTGCAAGATCGTCGTCCAGGACAGCAATGTTCTCAGCAATTTTGTCGAAGGTAAATCGAGTGATCTCTTCTGCTGTAACTCGTCGAGGATTGATGGCCACGTCAATACCGATCTGTTCAAAGAGTGCCACGTATTCACCACTGTCAACGACCGAAATGACGCGGGCGCAGCCAAGCCGTTGTGCAAGCACCGAGACGAGCAAATTTTTTTCATCCGAGTCAAGAGCAGCGACGACGATATCAGCTTGATCAACGTGTTCACGTGCGAGAAATTCGGTATCGGTCGCATCGTGTTCCATAACGTAGGTATCCGGGAGGTGCTCCGCCAACCACCGTGCCCGCTTTGAATTCTGTTCGATGAGACGAGGCGAAAGACCGCGTTTTTCTAAGAGACGAGCAGTTTGGAATCCGACTTCGCTCCCGCCAACGATGACGATTTCATCGGCTTCGTTCGGCGTCGTTTCCGGGGCGATATCGCTCGCGAAGAGTTGGACACTTTCCGGACTGCCGATGACGACAGTTCTGTCTCCGTCTTCGATTACCGTGTCACCACGAGGGAGAATCATTGACCCATCTCGGAAGACACCGACGAACGTCAATGAATCAAACCGGTCGGCCTCTTCGATCGTCTGGCCTGCAACTGGACTTTCGTCTTTGACTTCAAATTCTGCCATTTGAACGGTTCCATCGGCGAATTGGTCGACGTCGATTGCCGCAGGTAGCCCAATAACCCGGACGATATCCTGGGCAGTGAGGAGATCCGTACAGACCATGAAATCGACGCCGAAAGCGGAGTTATCTCGCTCCCATGTCCAGAGATATTCAGTGCTTTTTGTTCGAGCGACAGTAAATGGATCACCGAGTGTTTTAGCGGTTCCACATGCCACGAGATTCGTGAGATCATCGTCAGTACAGGCAATGACCATATCAGACGCCGCCACATTTGCAGCCTCCTGCGTCGAAAGGCTGGTTCCATCGCCACCGAGCGTGAGTACATCTAGTCCGTATTTTAACTGTTCTGCACGCTCAGGGTCGATATCGATTATGGTGACATCGTGATCCGGCGAAAGGTTCTCAGCAATAGTTGTTCCGACCTCACCAGCTCCGATGACGACCACGTGCATATAGATACAAACTCACCTGTGCCTCAAGTTGGTTTCTGTTGAGATGGGGTCACGCTGACAGTAAAGAGATAATCAACATCAGGCCAGCGATCCCGATAACTCCGATTCCGAAACAGATACAATAAATACCTGCTCGTCTGTTTCGATCATCCTGTATAAAAAGTAGGACTGGAACAGCATTTGTCACAGCGGTATACGATAAATCCTCCCGATTATCCGAAATCCAGGCCGCCATCCTGATGTAGGCAGTACCGATGGAGATGATCAGATAGCCAAGCACTCCGGTAACAGTGATGAGTACTGGATCCGATGTGAATGGAGTCGATAAAAACGAATTGTCTATGCTGAGGACAATGGCGACGAACTTGAATAATAGATACGCGTTGGATCCCACGAGAACGTAAATGAATCGCTGGATACGAGTCCGGAGGATCTCCCCTCGAATTTCGAGTTCGCGTTCTAAATTCATCGACACTACCGAAATTTGATTCCTTCAGTCCGCACGGCCTCCGAGACGCTCAATGATCGCTTCCCGAAGGGTGCGGGTCGTCGTCTGTTCTCCCCGAGCCATTATGACGGTGCCATCCGATTGGTCGACGATAGCCTGAGGAATAGTTCCGTACAGTGCTTGTGCAACGAAGCTCTGTCCTGTCGCTCCGACACAGACAGTATCCACCTCAGCAACCGATTCGAGGAGTGTCTCACGTACATCCTCGGAGACACGTACATCCATGACGTATTCGTCCTGTTCCAGACCAGCAGCCGAAGCGATATTTTGAATTATCTCCGCACCTGCTTCCTCGGGATCAATTTTTTCTCCTTCCGGTGTTTCACCCGGATCGGTCGGCTGAACATTGAGCAAGCGTAGTTGGGCGCCGAACGCGCGTGCTAATTCCGCAGCTCGCCTCGCAGCCACCGGAGCATTCATTCCTTCACCAGCAAGTGCAACGATCTCTGTTACGTCGCTTGGGTCGCGAACAAGCGTTACCTCACAGGGAGCACGCTCAAGTAACGGGTCAAGCGTCGATCCGAAAACAAACTCTCGTCGAGATCGAGGTCCACCCCAGCCGAGTAAAACGTGATCGGCGTCTTCTTCGTCGATAACGCCAAGCAATACTTCTGCCGTGTTGCGTCCGATGATCGCTCGAGTTCGAACGGCTACACCGAGATCCTCGCCAGCTTCTCTTGCATTCTGAAGGAGTTCGCGCTGTCGGTCAACACGTTCTTCTTCCATTGCAGCTTCCTGTGCGAGGGATGTTTGAGGAGGCACCTCGTTGACGTTCACTGCGACGATCTCCGCGTGTTCACCATCACTCCCGGCTGCGCTTGCCGCAGCATATCGGAGCAAGGTTCGTTGGGTTTCGGGGTTGGCGACTGGAACAACGACGGTATATCGTTCCTCTTCATGTTCCTGGGAATCCGTTTCGGTCGGGGCCACAGCTTCACCAAGAAGACTTTCTACTTCGGAACGGTCCCTCGCATAGCCGACGTACCAGAGAACACCTACTCCGACGATTCCGACACCAATCCCCTGAACGATAGGGGCCATCTGGATCATCACACCGATACAAGTAATGAATCCGAGAATGGGTACGATAGGATAGAGGAGATTCGGAATTCGGAAATCAGGCTCGTAATTTTCAGGATTCGCGCGACGAAGAACGACGACTGCCACGTGGACAAGTGCATACGTGATCAAAAACATGAATGCGGCGACGTCGGCGAGGGTGCTGATCGGGAGCGGGCCAGCAATCAGAAGAAGAATAACGGCACCCGTAGCGAGTATCGCCCGGTATGGTGTACGATATGCACCGTGAATTTGGTTGAGCCAATCGGAAAGGATGCGATCACGTCCCATCGCGAAATTGACCCGAGCAGCCGATAGAATCGAAGCATTTGCAGAGGATACGGTCGCGAGAATGGCTCCGACGATCATCACGCCTGAAGCGATCCACGAAAGCGAAATAGAGTATCCGAACGCTCCGACAGACCCATAAGCTTCTACGGAAGCGCCGGCGACATCCGCGACCGGTACTGGCGAGTCTTCAATGATATCAATAGGGAGTATCCCAGTTGAGACAAGCATTACGAGGACGTAGAGGATTGTCGGTGTGACGACCGCAGCAATCATCGATAGCGGGAGGTTCCGGCCAGGAGACTTGATCTCCTCGGCGGATGTCGCAATGACCTCGAAGCCGATGAACGTCACAAATACCGTTCCAGCAGTGAGCCCAACCGCCCCCCATCCCTCCGGCGTAAACGGCGTGAGCAAATCAGGGTTAAGTGCGGTGAGTCCGACGGCGATGAAGCCCCCAATAAGCACCAATAGCGCTATCACGATAACGTTCTGTAACGATCCAGTCTCCTTTACGCCACGATAGTTGATGGCTACGAGGAGCGACGCCATCAGGAGGGCAGCTGCGATAACTGGAATCGCATCTGAGGGAGCACTTAGTAGATACTGACCGAATCCAAGCATGTAGAAGGCTGTTGCGAACATCAACCCGCCCCACATTCCCCAGCCGACAATGGTACCGAACAACCCACCGAGTGCTTGATTGACGTAGTAGTAGCTCCCACCAGCTTTCGGCATCCCTGTCGCAAGCTCGGATAGTGACAGAGCAGCCAGCAACGCGACCGATCCCCCAATCATAAATGAGACCATCGCCGCAGGACCAGCACGTCCAGCGACGATACCGGGAAGGACGAAAATCCCGGCACCGATCATCGTCCCAAGCCCGAGCGTGTACGCCTCAAGAAAACCGAGGTCGCGAGCGAGTTCTTGGTCGTTCATGTTGTGGTGATAGGGAGATCAATAGTACTGACTTTGCGTGGCCCAATTTCTGAGAGATATATTTCTGCTTGCGTAGTTGCTTTCATATGCCCTGTTTGGTGCAAGCACGCAAATAACCGTACTGATTCTAACCTATCAGTCAAGACTGCGAGCTTACCACCTAGTGATGCAATCGTGCCCGCGGAGATGCGCGACAAGCAATTAACGGGGCGTGAAATTGCGTTGTGCGAAATATCGGTGTATATATATTGCTTGAGGCTACATTTGAGATGTGAACAAACCCTTGGATACACAGACGGACAAACCCGGGCAGAGAAGAACTCTCAACAGCACATACAGCAGGGATGAGTTATGACCGACAACTTGCTACGGCGAATTATCGTCCCGATCGCAAATGAGGAAGATACGAAAGCAACGTGTGAAGCGTTGCGCCCCCACATCGATGAAACGGTCGAACTGGTGAACGTTCTCTATGTCATCGAGCAAACAAAGGGGTACATGGATCCCGCGTCACCGGAAGCGTTGAAGCAGAAGGCTCGCGAGTGGTTTATGATCGCTGAGACCTCCCTCAACGCGGGAGAAGCGTTTCAAACGGAGCTTCGTGCTGGAACCGACATTGTCGACGAAATCGTTGCGAGCGCGAGCGACCACGATGCCACTGCGATCGTCTTCAAACCTCGGCAGTCGTCAGGGCTGCTTTCCCACCTATTCTCACGTGGTTTGAAAGATGAATTGCTTTCAGAGAGTCCATGTCCGGTGATTTCGCTCCCTGAGACTGACGAAGACGAGCTGACAGAGGTGTCGAAGTAATGTACCTGATTATTGTTGGAGCAGGGAAGATTGGATCGAACCTGATCGAGATGGCTACTGGTGACGGTAACGACGTTGTCGTTGTCGAACAGGACGAGGAAGTCGCAAACGAGATCTCCAGTAGGTACGATTGTCTCGTGCTCAACGCTGACGCGACCGAGAGTAACATCCTGGAAGACGCTGGTATTGAGCGTGCAGATGCGATCATCAGTACGACGAACATCGATGCGGTAAACACGATGGTGATGCTGCTCGCCCGTGAGTACGAGGTTCCATCACTCGTCAGTGTGGTCCATGATCCTGCTCACATCCCAATCTTCGATAAAATCGGCGTGAATATCGTCGAGAATCCACAGCAACTGATTGCTGATCACCTGTATCATTCGGTTCGTTATCCCGGCATCAAGGACTTCATGACACTAAGTGAAGATTCCGAATTTATCGAAATCGAACCAGCAGACGGATCTGCAATCACCCAACAGCGTCTTTCGGAAGCCAGGGCAGAGGGTCTTCTCCCAGAGGATGTCCTCGTTGCCGCAATTAAACGTGGCGAGGATGTGTTGACTCCAAAAGGAGACACAGTGCTCTCGTCAGGCGATCTCGTGACGGTGCTGGTCAACGATACGTCTGTTGACGAGGTTCTCTCCACGTTCGGCCACAGTTCAAATGGTAGTTAATCGAATACAATGAGTACTCTTCCGACTGTTGCACGTGACGTGGGGCGGATTCTCCAGGTCGTCTCGCTTATGCTCGTCGTTTCGATAGTCGTCGCTGGAATTAACGCCGAATTTTATGCGATGCCTGCCTTCGCCATCTCCGCAGTCATCATGGCTGGCGTGGGAACGGCGTTGGCTCGCTGGTTCCGTGACGCTCCCTCACCTGGAAAGGTCGAAGCGATGATCACGGCCGCCAGCGCGTGGGGAGTACTCGCATTTTTAGGTTCGTTGCCGTTTTTATTAATCGCCTGGACAATCTACATTAATCCCTATCCAGCCTGGATGAACACGCCAGCCGTTGACTCGACGACCGACGTGTTCCGGGACCCGCTCAACGGGATCTTCGAGAGCATTAGTGGGTACACCAGCACCGGGCTAACAATGGCCAGTGTCGAGGATGACCTACCGAGGTCGCTCCACTGGTGGCGATCATTTACCGAGTGGATCGGTGGCGTTGGCGTTATTGTGTTGACGGTCGCCATTCTCGCACGGCCGGGTAGTGGATCGCTGACGCTGTTCGAATCCGAAGCCCGAGAAAAGAAAAGTAAGGTCATGCCAAGCGTGGTGTCGACGGTCAAGGAAATCTGGAAGATTTATCTTGGGTTGACGGTCGCCGCAATCGCGCTGCTGCTGGCGGTGGGAATGCCCCTGTGGCCAGCGATTAACCATGCCATGACTGGGATCGCAACTGGTGGATTCTCTGTCCATGGGGCCTCTATCGGTGAGTACAACGCACTCATCCAGTACGCAGTCATCCCGATCATGGTTGCCGGAAGTATCGCGTTCCCGATCCATTACCTAATCTTGAAAGGAGAGGTCGAGAACTTTTACAAGGATCTCCAGACCCGATGGATCTTCATCTGGTTCACTATCGGGTCACTGGCACTGACTGCGTTGCTGCTCACGGGCGGCGACGCGTCGGGACAGTTTACGACTCTTGAGCAGCACTTCCGGGCAGGTCTGTTCCAGTTCGTCTCGGCGACTTCGAACACCGGGTTCGGAACGGTAGCAATCGGCGGGGGAACCGAACGAGCGATGTCCGCCGGTGCCACCTTCCTCATCTGTCTGGGGATGTTGACCGGCGCTGCCGCCGGTTCGACCGTTGGTGGACTCAAGCTGATCCGTGTTGCGACCTTGTTGAAAGGGACGCTCTGGCAGGTCCGCGGTGTCTTTTCGCCCGACAGTGCAATCCGACAGTTGAAGCTCGGCGAACGGACGCTCGACGAACAGCAGGCTGAGCGCGAGTATACTGAAGCGACAGTGGTGTTCGTCCTCTGGATCATCTTCCTCATCATCGGGGTTGCAGTTATGCTGTGGGCGCTGTCGCCGGATCACCCGGTCGAGTACGTTATCTTCGATGTGATGAGCGCACAGAGCAACGTCGGCCTCGATGCTGGTATTACCGGCCCCGATATGCCAGATGTAGCAAAGTGGATGCTCATCGTTAATATGTGGGTCGGCCGACTCGAGATCATTCCAGTCGCAGTGCTTCTGGGTGCTGTCTTCAGACGACTCGATCTCTACACATAGTAGTACACGGAAGAAAACCATGACGGAGAAGAACACCGAACCGAACCCATCGAGTACACTACCACCGGCGGTTGTAGAAGCGATTGATCATTTGGATGAAGCAGAACTCCGCGCTGTCATCGATTATGCACAGCAGCGGTACGAGGTCATTCATCCAGACGTGAGCGAGCAGATCGAGCCTGGTCCGGGAGAGGAGATCGTCCGGATCGAAGAAAAGCCAACATACACACTCGTAGTGAAACGTCAACCGTGTGGAAAGGACTGTGATGATTGTCCTCACGGACCGTTCTTGTACCACGTGCGGGAAGAACCACAGCTGGAAGGTGGAACGAAACTGCGGTGGCGATATCTCGGTATGCCGGCCGATTCCTGACCAGCTACATGTTGACATACAAAAAGGTCATGAATTTACGCTTGCGGCTTCTACAGGGGACTATATTGGAGGCACAATAGATGACCACAGAAATGAACAAAGGCATCCGCCTCGATAAGATTGACCAACAAACGGTCTACTGGCTGATGACCGATGCGCGAGGGGTCTCGGCACCGGATATTGCAGATGGATTGAACGTTTCAGCAGGAACGATTCGAAACCGGATCAATCAGCTCGAGGAAAATGGAATCATTCGTGGATACTCTGCCGATATTGATTTTCAGCGAGCGGAAGGTCGCTTGGTGAATCTTTATATTTGTACCATTCCGGTCGCAGAACGGGAGCCCCTCGCCCACGATGTCCGGTCGATTCCCGGCGTTATCAACGTTCGAGAGTTGATGAGTGGCAAGCGAAACCTCCACGTTAAAGCGGTCGGTGAGAATGTAGAATCTCTGCAGCGTATTTCTCATGCTCTTGCAGAGATGGGAATCGAGATCGAGGAAGAACACATCATTCGAAGTGAGTCTGATCTACCATATATTCCGTTCGGACCAGACGGAGAACAACAACCACGAGGCCCAACTGATTTCATTAGTCTCGCCGGTAATGCTAATGTCATTGAAATCACGATAGCTGAAGACGCACCTGTCGTAAAGAAATCAATTCAACAATCAGTCGAAGACGGCGTCTTAGCGGATGAAATCCTCATTATATCTATCGAGCGTGGTGATCGAATACTAACACCACAGGGTCAAACAGTGTTACAAGCGGACGATATCGTGACATTACTCACACGTGGAGTTGACACTGAAGAGGCACTTGTAGCTTTTAAAAATTCAAAACAGTCGATCGAATCAGAGACACTGTAGCCCCGACGTGTATTATATTCGAATATTCAATAGATACGGCACTCGATAATAGAGACGGTGGTTTCGGCGATTCAGGAGTTTATTATCATTCATTTATACTTCAAAATATCACTTTATTTTCGGAACAGAAGTTTCTCAACCAGCGGCTCGAGAAACGTCGTTCGGCGAGATTTCTTCGAATGAACGAGCAGGACTGGCTGTTCGAGACGCGTCACGATTCGATCCGTCGCAGGGGTGAACAGCAGATCCGGTAATAGTCGGTGGGTTTCCGTCGAGAGCATGACGATGTCGGCGCTCTCGAGTTCCATCGAGAGTACACCGATGTCATCGTCGCTTCGAACGACAGTTCCATCGACCGCCACTGTACACTGATTATCGAGTTCGTTGTGATAATCTTGGATCGTCTGGATAGTTGAATCGGGGGCGCTTGACGATACTGTAAAAATGAATCGGAGACGCGCCTCGGCGACAGAGGCGATGGCATCTCCGAGTTCGACTTTTAGTGGGTCGTTGAACGGGCTCCGGTCAGTAACGATGGCGATCTCCTCAACCGCATCCAGCTTCCCCGATTGGACGAACACGACGTCACACGGAGCATGCTCGAGGATCCAATCGCTATCTCGACCGAACAGGGTTCGAAGCCTGCTCACCGGGTCAGACCGAGTGAGCAAGAGATCAACATCGTATCGCTCTGCATAGTTGATAACCGCCTGTTTCGTGTCATGACTAACGATCTCACCGACCTCCACGGTCACATCGAGATCGCGAACCAGTTCACCCGTCCGTTCTTCGAACTCGATATCCGCTGTCGACTGTTCCGTCGCGTACTCCAGCGGATACTGGTCGGGGACCTCGTCGAAGCGAACGACGCGGAGGCGACTGTCTCGGGCTTGTGCGATCGGGGCAGCGACTTGTAGGAGTCGGTTCTCTTCGAGTCGTCCCACGTCACGGCGGAGCGCGATCAACACCTCTTTGCCGTCGCTCTCTCCGAGTTTCGTTTCCGTCTCCTGTAGATACTGCCGGCCCGCCTCTCGGCGAACGGCATCCACGGCGAGTCCCTCACGGTCGATAGCGTCACGGACGTAATAAAAGTACCAAAGCGTGCCGAAAATCATGATTCCAACGGCACCGACCAGTGGAAGGAGATCCATCTGAGTGATAATAAAGACACCCGAAACCACGCCGAAAAGGGGGATCCACGGATACCCCGGCATGACGAACTCGGGGTCGTACCATTCGAGTTCGCTCTCACGGAAGGCGATTAACGCCACACAGACCAACGTATAAACAGTGATCTGGAACGCGCTAGCCATCTTGGCAATATCCTCGACGGGTAGAGTTGCGATGATAAACAACATTACCCCACCTGTAACGAGAATCGAAGTGACCGGTGTTCGGAAACGTGGGTGAACGTATTCAAATCGCTCTGGTAACAGGTCGTCCCGACTCATCGCCAACGGGTACCGCGATGCTGTGAGGATACCGGCGTTGGCCGTCGAAAGCAGCGCAAGGATTGCCGCCAGCGAAATGATGGCGATTCCAACAAATCCGAAAAGCGGATCGACCGCCACGGCCATCGGGATTTCAGTCCCCGTGAGCGTCTCAGCGTCGACGATGCCGACTAGTACGTAGACGATGAGTACATACAGTAGTCCGGTAATGAAAAGCGAAAGCAGCAGTCCGAGCGGGAGATTCCGACCGGGATTCTTGATTTCCTCGGCAACGCTTGCGACTTTCGTGACACCCGCGTACGAGACGATGACAAGCGCGATTGCGCTCACAATTCCATCATATCCCTCTGCGAAGAAGGACTGATAGGCACTACCGTCGACCTGTGTGATCGTGAGTGCGATAAAGACGACGAGGATCGACACCATCACAACCACCATAATCGATTGCAAGCCACCGGTCTGCTTCACCCCAACCAGATTGACTCCAATAAGAATCGCTGCGAGCGTAAGGGCGGCTGCGGTGAGGTTCGGTAACCAGATCAACAGTTCGAGATAGAACATTCCACCGACAAGGGCGAGTGCACCCTTGAATAGCAGCGTAAGCCACGTCCCGATCCCGGCGATTGTTCCGACGGCAGGCCCCATCCCTCGTTCGATAAATACATAGTCACCTCCAGCCTCCGGCATTGCCGTCCCCAACTCGGAGATGGCGAGTGCGGCAGGAATCACGAGGATTCCTGCGATCAGAAACGCGAGAATGACTGATGGTCCAGCCTCCGCCATCGCCAGTCCCGGAAGAATGAAAATCCCACTACCGATCATTGCCCCCATACTGATGGCGATGACAGCAACAAGACCGAGATCCCGCTCGAGATCTTTGGGCATCTTGGTGACCCTTTCAACAGGAACGACATGATACTTCTGAAATCTTTGAGAATGCACTGCATATCAATTTAGCTATCTACAAAGTTCGTTGAGAGATTTTACCCCCACACGAACAATTATCCCCAATTATATGGACAAATATAAAATACAATGGTCTAGGATCCCGTTGGTGAACCAGTGGAGTCAAACGATTGGTCGAAGCTTCATTGCGTGTGACGATTAGGGAGTATTCAGTTCAGATAATCAAAAAAGTCGCCAGCTATAACCGTTAATTAGCACAAATTTACTCAGTAATAGTGATGGCACCTTTCCAACTACAGATACAAGGAGGATACTAAATTGGCATAAGGTTTTAAATATATCAACTATTTAGAGCCCAATCTCCGTCTATGATTTGGTATTCTCATCGAGAGATAGAAACTCGGATTCGAATGTATTGCAGGATTCGCGATTACCGATCACAACGATAATGTCTCCAGACTGAAATTCTGTCGAAGGGGTAGGGTTGGAAAATAATTCGTCTTCTCGCTGAATCGCAACGACTGTTACTCCGGACTTTTTCCGGAGGTTTGAACTCTCAAGCGTATTACCGTCGAGGAAAGAATTCTTTGGTACATCATACCATTCGATTATCATTTCATCAGATAGCATCGTGCCAATGTCTGTAGATGGTTCAGGTTGGAAATATGCACCTTCCAAAATCGTCCCAACCGTTCGGGCAAGCTTATCGGAGAGGGCGAACAAGCGTTTTGAATCCTCTTGGGCTGAATCTCTTCGATAAACATCCCGTCTGCCTGTGTTGTGGGTAATAATAATGAGCGTAGATCCATCTTCAAGATCTATCTCGTGTTTCTTGCCGACCCCCGGAAGGTCAGACTCTTGTATTCCCATTCTCAGAAATCAGAAGCCCATATAATTTAAAAATGGCTGTCGTAAGCCCGTGACAATACAAATAGGATTATGATCAGGGTATAAAGGTTATTTAAGTGGCGAAGCAAATCGACCAATCATATATATCAGCTTTTTAGGAAGGTGAGTTTTTCGGGGGCAAAAGGACTGAGCCCCCATAGGCTCATGATTTGATGACCGAAGAACCAGCCGATGATCCATTCCACGATTGCGAGTTGAATCCCGACGCTATCCTCGGGACGCGAACCTTCGAAGATGTCCTGTTCACCGACGACACGGAGACACCGGTAAACGTGTTAACCGGGGAGACACCAGCGCATTCACGAGCAACCGTCGAGGAAGCGAAAGGATTCGCGTCGAGTATCGACACCGACACGCCCCAAATCGCGCTCCCAGCCTCGGTCGAGACGCAGATCGAAACCCAGAGCAAGCCCTACACCGCAGCCGCGTTCTTCCACTTCAAAGCGACCGGTTCGCTTGAGCTTCACCGGGCCTACCACGCCGCCTACGACTCAGACGTGTTCATCGTCGACTTCGAAGCGAACTACGAATCCGGAGACCTGACCATCACTGTCAAACGAGCAGACGAGCCCTGAGAATCCACCGCAGAGCAGGTTTTTTCGAGCGCCGGCGATGGGTGCCGGCGCATCAACTGAGCAGCAACGAGCAAACCCGGATCGTCGGCGTCTCAAAGTGATCAAGATGCACATGGTGATATACGCCCTCGTAGAGGCATCGACAAAGGACGAGGCATTGGCTACAGGAAAGACAGTATTCGACCGCCTGGTTGGTGCAGACGCGCACTCCTGCGCCGTGTTCGACTATTACGTCACGTTCGAAGAAGAGGATACGTCCGTCGCTGGTAAGGCGCGGTGGGGCGATCTCCCGACTGCAGTCCCCGTCGACACCGACGATGGGGAGGAGTTACTCGATCGGGGCTGGGAAGCAACGAAGGAGGAATTCGAGCGCAATCTCGAACGGGTGAGGGAGGCACTCGACGAGTTCTCTAACGAGGAAATCATGCGCGACGAAGATCTCGCTCGGCATGCGTTCCACCAAGTGGGCGCATACGACGGGCCGACGGTGTTCTTGTACACCGAGCACGCGAGCGGTATCCGTCATCGCGGGCAGCTGGATCGAATCCTCGAGAAAAGCGAGAACCCCTGGATCGTGCCTGCGGACGTCCACTTCTAACAATGCCCCGAATCACCAACTGGCGGCGTGAGAGCCGTACGCCGGCGCTTAGGTATCGGAACACCGAAACCGGCGCTCGAGCTATCCTGCATCGAGCCCTTGACTCCTACCGCTACAAATGGCGTGGAGCGATCCTCGTCGATGGCTACCCGGTCTGGTCGAGAGGGTACGAGACGAAGGAGGCGACCACGTTCCGGGATGCGCTTCGGGACAGGCCAGCGCCCGAGCTAAGCTGCCCGGAGTGTCTGAACGAGGCTATCGTTATCGGTGGGAAAGCGGCTGACGGCGCAAAAGTCCAGCGCTGGTACGAGTGTCGGAACTGTGGATACGAAGCCCCCTCACAAATCGTGTACGGGGCCGAGCGCTGACTGTACGAACACGCGCTTGGAGTTGTTTTTTCGATCGGGCAAGAGAAATTGACCCGATCAAGCCGGGTCAGTCCACCAATGAGTCTCGAAGTACTCGACCGACACAGTGAGGCACTGTTCGAGTTCCTCTGGTGTCCCGTTTGCGGGCACGAGGTATTCACCAACATTCCCTTCGAAGGGGTGTTTTGCAAGAACTGCAACACGCGGGTCGAATTCCAAGAACCCATAGAAGATCGTGGGTACGAAGATGCCGTGATCGCGTGCTTCGACACGGACACGACCTGGAACCTCCACGTCGACGAGAAGCTCCGTCACGATCTGCCAGATGGGTCGGCGCGAGTAAAGATTCTCGGCGCACCGGGCGCCTACGAGGTCGACTGGTGGAGTCCTGGGCCGGACGAAGAGTGGGAGCCGGTCAAACGTGGTGAGTTCGACGACATTGAGGAGCCAGAAGCGGTGTCACATCTGGCGTAGCGGAATTCGATTCCTCAGCGATTGTGAGATCATTGTTGTTGCGCCGGCGATGGATGCCGGCGCACACGCGCCGGAGAGTATCGATGTCAACACGGAGTCAACTCCGATTCGTCCAACGGAGCGAGACGACAGGTGAACAGTCTGAAACTAACCGCATCGCACAGATCTACCGACACTCGGACGGCTATCCCGACAGCGTCCTTCGAGAGCTCGTTCAACTGAAGAAACTGCTCGACGAAACACGAACAGAGCGCGGGCCAGCGTACGCCGCGGCTCAGTTCCTGTTTCTCGACACGCTTTCGACGATGACCCTGTACGTCGATGAGGGGCGTGACCGGAGCATTCACGCCGATCAGCCCTCGGATCTCCTCGAGCCGGCCAACATGGAGCATCTAGATCAGCCGCTGTTCCTGCTCGGCCACGGCGTTGAGAACCCGGCAGACGGTATCCACGGTGACGAAGAGTACCTCTACGTCGTCGAGCTCCCGACCCGGAATCCGTTCGAGGAGCCGGCCGAGTGGACAGTCAAAGTGAGCGGCCACACCGCATTCCCCAGATGGGATGGCCCGACCGAGGAGGCCTTCGAGCAGGCCAGCTGGCAGTTCCACGGATCGTTGGAGAACGCACTCGCAGAGTTGGTCGCTGAGCCCGCGTGAGTGTGTAGCCGGTCTAGATGATGCCGACGAGCATGAGCAGGCCTATGGTGACCAGGAGCGTCGCGACCACGCTTCCCCCGGCCAGTAGTTTGTTCTCCATGGCCTTCTCGTGAAGCGGCATCGCGGCGTATTCCTCGCGGAACGCCTCGAGGTTGTCCTCGTCGTAGAAATACTTCGTCTTCAGTGCAAACCGCTCGGTGACCGCACACCCCGTACAGACCGGCTCTCGCTCCAGCCGTTCGGTCTTGGTGTGGCTGTCGCAGGCAATCGCCCCGCAGTTGGGACAATAAGTGTACGTCTCGTCGACGTCGCTCGTATCGCAGTGAACGCAGCGATGGATTCCGTCCTCGGCGGTCACCCGCGAGGGCCCCGCTGCGTAGTATTCGTAGGAGTAAGTGTACTCCAGGATGTCGGTTGTGTGTCGAACCTCGGGGAGGTATACCGGCTCGATCGACTGCACTGAGATATCCGAACGGTTCGGTTCGCAGGTCTTGTTGTACGTGACGTTGTTGTCGCCGGTGTAGGTCACCGTCGTCGTGTGGTACTCCCGCAGCCGGTCGACGGCCCACTCCTTATACTCGGTCTGTGTCTGCCCGAACCGACGCTCCTCGACGCCGTCGAACACCTCCTCGAACTGACTCGGGTCGAGCTCCACCGTCGCATGAAGATTCTCGGTGACCAGCGTCGCGGCATCGTCGTCAGCCACTTTCGGCTGCCCTCGTTCAGCGTGGACGACGAATCGCGTTCGATCGTTTATTCGATGGATGACGCCGACAGAGGTCTCGAAGACGGCATTCGTGTCGGCGGTGACCGCGACTACCGGGCGAAACGTCACCTCGGAGTGCGGCACCGGCAGGTCGGCAGCCTCGATATTCTCGATGTCACGGAACGCTTCCCGGACGGGCCCGTCGACGTCCGTAGCCAGGTCGTATGGTCGGAGTGTTTCGTCACAGAGGATCTCGATACGGCCGTTATAGAGGTCGAGGCCGATCCCGTCGGCGATCTCACGGAGATCCTCACCGTCGAGCAGCTCGATGGGATGGGGATCATCGTTCTGCTGGAGTCGCTCAGCGTACTCTTGAGCAGGGTTCGTGAATCGACCTGTCGTGGCGACCATGCCGCGTTTGGGGCCGTCGAAGTTGAAGGTGGCGATCGCGGAGTGGAGCTTCTGGACGACCGGTCGTCCGACCGTCCCGGTGTGCTTACACTCAACGACGATGCCACGGCGAGTGCCGTCGACGACCTCCTCCATGATGACGTCCCGACCCTCGTCAGCTATCCGCTCGGCCTGGCGGACGTTCTCGTAGCCGAGGTTGCGGAACACGTCCTCCATTACGTCCTCAAACTCGAACCCCGAGAGATCATCCAGTACAGCCATCCCGATATAATTGGAATGTAATTTGCTACTACCAAATATGTTGCCGAACTCGAGGCCGAGAGACGGTGTTGTGACCGTCAGCTTCGCGACCCCCTAGCGTCTCAGTAGGTCGTTCCATTTCTGTTTCTATTTGTACGGCGGTTCCACGGTGGCAACAACACGGACGTCGGACTCCTCATAGGCCGGCTCGTAGATCGTTTCGTTCCCGGTCAGGGATTCTGACACCCAGCGAGCGCCGCGGACATATTCCCAGAGAATCTCTCCTGTCGTACGCTCGTATCGAAGCCACTGCCGCTCGTCGTCGCCCATCCCGTGATAGATGACGACGTCGAACGTGCCATCATCCCAGAGGCGGATCTTGCACGTTCGAGGCGCTGGCAGTTCCTCCGCCGCGAGGGCACGCATACGGTCAACGAGTGGTGCGAGCGGTTCCATGGGTGGGATACCATCGGGGTTCATAATTGTGCTGTCCCGTCCTCCCGCAGCCGCGCGGGAGCAGCGGTCAGCACGCTGAACGAAAGTGGTCACGTCCGTACCGAGCGATCAATGATCAACAGCTGCACTCGGGACTGCGAGAAAACGTGACAACGTCTACTGGAGCGTATTCAATCAAAAGCTTACCGACCGGTTTACTCGGGCTGTTTTTTGGACCCCCGAGAGGGGTGCGGGGGTCATCGACCCTCCCGAGAGACATCGATGAACGCGAACGCACCACCAACACCCTCAGAAGGAGTACAGTCAGAACAGCTCGCTCAGAACTACCGAAAGACAGTCGAATACGTCGGCTTTCGTGTTGACGGCAACACCGTCGTCCTGAACCTCTCAGATCACCGGCGGCTCTCCCTCGATCGGAGCCTCCAACTCGTCAACCACAGTCCGGGTGGCTTCGAGTGGGGATATACCGGAAGCGGGCCCGCACAGCTCGCCTGTGCGCTCCTCCTCGACTATTACGACGACGAGCAGTTCGTTCGAGAGCATTACATCGAATTCCGGAATCAGGTGGTCAGTCATCTAGAGTGTGCCGGACCCGCGGAGTGCTGGCACCTCACCGGGGAGGAGATCAACGCCGCGCTCAGAGCTATCACCGACGACGTCGTCCCCGTTCCGGACGGTGGTCTGCCGGCGCCGTCGTTGCCTGCGAACTGGCGGACTGTTTCCCGACCCGATCGACGAGTGTTCCAGCGGAATGATCGCGACCACTACATCGTACTCGGAGAGGGCGTCGGCGAGTGGCTCATCATCCTGTGTAGCCAGGGAGATCGAGCCTATCCGGCGCCGTTGGCGAGTCGGACGGTCACCGTCGACGGCGACGTCGAACAGGCCATCTGCGGTCTCGCCGCGGAGAGTAACGAGCTTCTCGAGCCGCCGGAGGGAGAGCACTGATGGAGACACTACGGCTGTCGCGAGCGACCTACCAGCTCGTCGAGCGAGGTGTCGATGCTCTCGAAAAGGTCGGTCGCGAACTGGAGCGATATAACGACCGCCAGGAGAGGGATCGGGACCAGACCACCGACGACATCCAATCATAACGTGAGCACGCTCTCCAGATCAGGCGTTAGTTAACAAGATGTTGTTTTTGCGCCCTGCAGAGGGGCGCAGGGCGCGAGACGATGCAGTCGCGGATCGACGAGCGTTCCTGCTTCGAGGTGACCGAAATGAAAGACCCAGAAATCAGAACCATCTTCGCTGGCGTCGACGGGCGTACCGACACCGAACTTCCCGAGTGGTATCGACAGCGTCGCGGGGGGACAGACACCGTGACGTTCGCGGAGGCGATCCGAGATCTCCCCCAGGCCGTCGAGACCACTGTGGCGTACCAGAACCCCTTCACCGACGAATGGGTTGAAACGGAGCGTTTCAACGCGCTCGTCGAGCCAAGTCGCGCTCGCTCGCAGTCGCGAGAAGAAGTCACCGAGACGGACCCGTTGTTTCACATCCCGACTGACTCGTACTCGATCATCAACCCGGTCGACGTCTACGGCCCGCTAGAAGAGGTCCTTCGCGAGGAAACCATCGATGGAGCTCCGCTGGGCGACGTGATGTTCGGGGAGATTCGACGCTACCGAGGCGGGGGTGAGGTCCACATGGACATCATGTTCGACGGCCTCGAGGTCCGCCTCCCCGGCCGATCGGATCCGATCACGATGGGTGTCACGTCGGGCTACGACTTCTTCGGCGAGCACGCGGTCTACGTGGAGGGTTTCGCTCAGGACGGCTACTGTTCGAACACGATGCGCTCGCTCACCGACAAGGAGGTCATCAAGCACGTCGGCGACGTGGGGAACTTCCGGACGTGGTGGGAGGAGATCCTCGCACAGGTCGAACTCGTCGCCGACGATCTCTTCGAGTTCATCCGGGACGCCCAAGACATCGACCTCGATTTCTCGGAGCTTCCGTTCACCGTTACGGAGTTCTACAGCCTGCTGGGCTTCCCTGACTACTTGGCCGAGCGCGCCGCGAGCGATGCGGAAGCAAATTCGACCTCACCCTTCGAGATCGACATGTGGACGCTGCATTCCGGTGCCACATACGCGCTCACCCACTTCTTCCAAGGCAAAGAAGGCGCGTCCCTCGATCAGTACGTCCGCACGGCTAACGACATCCTGTTCAATCCAGAGGGGACGATCGAGCGCGTCGAACGAGCCTACGAAGAGCAGCTGGAAGCGGACGGTGACGACGGATCGCAGGCGTCACTCGCCGGCGAGCGGGCGCTCGCGAGTATCGAACGCGTCAGCGACGACCTACAGGACAAGGTCGACCAATTTGAGGAGCGTGAGGATGCGCTCCGTGAACGGTTCCAAGACGCGATGGCCTGATTCTGCGACAGTAATGTAGTCGTCTGTTCTGTCTTTCTCGCCCTCGAGAGGTGGAGGCTACAGAGATGGAGCAGTCTACGATTAGCGACGGAAGTGACGACGAATTCCCGCCTGAGAAGCGTCTCGAAGCACCGAATTATCGATTGGTCGAGGCCGGTATCGCGACGATCCCCGATATGGAGACACTCCGAGAGTGTGTTGCCTACGAGAACGCCCATCAGAATCGGACACAGATTCTGCGACGGCTCAAGTGGAAGGCTGAAGAGTTGCGTGAAGATGCGGAGTAAGCTCCCGTCCTTAACCAACAATCTGCAAGTGGGTATTCCAATTGTTGGTTAGCGTATTATAGCCCCTGTTTTTCAGGCCCCTAAAAGGGCGCGGGGCGGCCAGCAGCGGCCCCACTGGTTCAGCCATGTCCCTCGATCTGAGTATTAACACCGGCACGGCTAGCGAAATCGCTGCCGCCAGACAAGCAGACTTCGTGGCGTTCTTGCATCGAGCGCCCTTCGTTGTCGACGCTCTAGCCCTCGGCTTCCTTCCCGGCTTTCGCGAGGATTGTGGGTATCAGGAGACCCAGTATCAGAACCTAAACCTCCCAGTCGGAATGCTCGACAACGACTTTCGAAATCCCGATCTGGATCGATTCGTCGATCGGTTCTTCGAGCACGAGCCACAGGTCGGCGTCATCGGCGACATCTACGAACCTGCTGACGTCGACGACCACGTCGCTGCCGCTCGCGAGATTCAGGGTAGCTACCCCGGGGCCGAACTCATCATCGTCCCGAAGTGGCAAGCGGTGATCGACGAGATTCCCGAGGACATCGTTCTTGGGTATTCGCGTGGCTACGCTGACCGGTTGGCGCACGAGTTCTCCGATCCGACAGACTGGCGCGGCCGTCGTGTCCACATCCTCGGTGGGAACCCACCCAAACAGTTCGACGTTATCCAGCAGCTGACCCGACCGACGCTCACGGACGACCCGCCGGCCGACATCGTTGGCGTCGACTGGAACGGGGTTCATCGAGGCGCGCAGTTCGGCGAGTTCTGGACGGCGAACGGCTGGGACGACAGCGGTCGCGACGCCGATCACGTCACCGTTCGGAAGACGGTGCGCCATAGTCTCGCCCGAATCCGTGATTTCTGGAAGTCCCATGGTATCTGGCCTGAATCGACACCGCAAGACGACGGGTTGAACGTTGAGTACGAGGGACCAAAACCAGCTGATCTTGAGCAGGCCGCCTGCACTGAGTGCGGGACGAACGTCTGGCGAACCCGTCGTGGCCCCTATGTCGCCGAATACGATACCGGGGCAGTCTGTGGATACTGTAGCTACGAGTGCTACTTTTCACACCGCCATCGAAACAACCTCAAGGAAATCGCCGGCGAACAGAGCGTCTACATCCCACCAGCGTAACGCAGCGTTCTGTTTTTCGAGCCCCGGGAGAGGGCGGAGGCTCGTTCGTGAGTCTTCTCCAGAGGTGAATTCCCGTGAGTCAGCAACAAACTGCAGACGACGTTTCAGTCGATGAGATTCCAATCGATATCTCGAACACCCAATCCGGGGAAATCGAGCCAGCCGAAGTGCCCGCGGAAATCGAGTCGATTACCCATGGTCTAGCGAGCGAGCGGCCGCCGACAAACCCACTGGTCGTTCTCAAGGCGGCTCGCTGGTGGTACATTCATGGTAAGGGCGGATCGGATCCCGCATTCCGGTGGGCCATCAAATGGACGCGTCATCTGGCGACCGAGACGCCTAGTGACGTCGAACGGTTCGACGAGTTCCTCGAGTACCTGGTCACGCTCGGCTTCGCTGACGAAACCCACGAACTCCGGTAACCGAGAGGGCGGTTTTTTGTACGCCCCGAAGGCGTGCGGCGCGTTCTGAACTGCCGCAGTCGCAGTAAACTCGATTTGGTGAACATAATGGCTACAACCAGTGACTCGTCGGTCTCCTTCGAAGAGACCGACACGCGATCGGACGAGATGAACAGTACCATCGAACAGTGGATTGACGACCTCGTCGACGGCGTCGACGACGCGCAAGCCAGCGCGGAGTTCCAGGAGTGGCTCGATGTTCAGAGTCGCTTCCATGACTACTCGTATCGAAACACGCTCCTGATCAAACACCAGTGTCCCGAGGCGACCCGCGTGGCGGGCTACCGAACCTGGCAGGAGGAGTTCGAGCGGCACGTGAAGGAAGGTGAGTCGGCCATCTGGATCTGGGCACCGATCATCACGAAACAGTGCCCTGAGTGCGAGAACTCGCCGAACTATCACGAGAAAAGCGACTGCGACTACGACGAGACGCCCCCCAAGGAGTGGTCGAAGGGCCTGGTCGGGTTTAAGCCCGCCCCGGTGTTCGACGTCTCCCAGACCGAGGGCGAACCGCTCCCCGAACTCGAGACTGAAGCAACCGGTGACGCCGGCGACCTCGTCAACCGGCTGACCGATATCGCGGATGAACTCGGTGTGACGGTTCGGATCGTTCCTGAAGACGAGTGGACGCACGGTGAAGCGAAGGGGATCTGCAAACAGCTCAGTCTCGTCGATATGCAGCCGCGTGTCGAGGTTCGCGCCCGGGAGAACGATGCCGACCTCGTCCGAACGCTGATTCACGAGTACGCGCACGCCCTGCTCCACTTCGACATCGACGACGACACCGAACGGTCGAAACGTGAAGTCGAGGCCGAGGCGGTAGCCTACGTCGTCGGGCGCTACTGTGGGCTCGACACCAGTGGGTCGGCGTTCTACCTGGCTGCGTGGGAGTCGGACGATCCCGAGGTCGTTCGGGAGCGGCTCGGGCGGATCAGTCGGACGGCAAAAGAACTCATCGACGTCCTCCAAAACGAACTCTCGTCCTAACTCAGTTAACCAACGTAGGAGAGGCCTCTACCACTCTGTTGGTTAAGTTTTTCAGCGCCCGCGGAGGGGCGGAGGCGCAATCTGACCTCCGTCGAATCATGACTGATCGCTATCTCACGATGGTCCTCGAGGAAGCCGAGCACGTTGCCGAGCAGCATGACCAGGTCGCTCGAACGGCGGACAACCAAGCCCACGAGTATCTTCGATACGCCGTCCTCCGAGTGCTCGAAGGACAGGCAGGCCACCTACCGACGAACTGGACGTCGATAGACGGCGTCACTGTCGGCTACGGCAGCGACGAAGCGATGTGCGACAGCTGGGGCTCCAGCGAAGACTGGTGGGAGACCGTCCCGCCACAAGAAGCGTGTACCCGCTTCCGAGTGTTCTTTCCGGACGACCACCAGACGGTTCCACGGACGATTGTCGACGTGATGGCCGCGCTTGGTGCCTGGCGGGTTTGGACTGGCAGCGCAGCCGCGTGCGGGTCCTACGACCATCGCGATCGTCGCGAAGTCCACTACCTTTGGCCGGAAGGGCATTCGGTCGAGGACATTCTCCACGAGCGGCTCAGTGGCCCTGCGGAAGCCGTCGCCACGGACGGTGGACGAACGGGCGACGTCCGCGACCGGCTGGTCGTCGACGATGGCCCACAGTCACAGGACGACCTCGAGCCACGGACCCAGCGCGCCGTCAATGAAGCGATGGACGTCTCGCTGCTTTCGAAAGGTGGTCGATACGAGGTGCAGTCCGCGTCTGGACGTTGGTACGAAGTCGACGTCATCAGCGAGTCATGTACCTGTCCCGACTGGCAGCAGCGAACACCCGAGGGGGGCTGCAAGCACATGCGTCGAGTGGAACACGAGATCAAACGGGGACGTGTTCCCCGCCCAGATGGTCGCCTTCCTTCTGACTAGAGGTGGAGACCGGTCTACTCCACCGGACTGACTGTGTCGCCTTCTTGGCGTACTCGGTCGTATTCTACGAGATACGCGATCCTGTCCCGGACTTCATCGATGTCTATTCCAAGATCAGCTGCCAGTTCGTCAACGGTCATCGGTTCATCGAGTGCCTGGAGGACTTCGAGCCCGCGGTAGTATCGGTTCGTCAGCTCTTGGATGCGGTCCTCGATCGGTGTGGTCACCCCGTATCGCTCGTCGAGTTCGATCAGAGCCTCGTTCGCGAAGGTGGCAAACTGGTCGTCGCCGAGCCGGTCGATCTGCGCTTCGAGTTCATCTCGGACGACGTCGTATTCGAGGCCAGCCTGCACGAGCATATTCATGTCCTCGATGTCGTCATCGCGACCTGCGATCATCTTAAACAGGAAGATATCTTCGTTACTGACCAGTCGAACCGTCAGTCGATCCAGGTTGAGGAACGGCTCGCTGCGCTCTTGCATACCGTCGGTCAGCACAAGTTTGTTTGCGACCTGTTGGTTGAAGATGTCGAGACGACACCCATCGTCGTTCTCGACGCAACTGGTCGCACCCAGCGCCCGGTAATCGGCCTCCAGCGATTGCACCTCCGAATATCCGAGGTCCATTAGGACGGCCCACAGCTGGCTGTACGCGTCGCCGTCCGTGACGACAAGGTCGATATCCTTCGTCGCCCCCTTGAGGTCGCGCAGCGACATCGCGCCGCCACCGATCAGGTAAACCGTGAGCGGGTCAGACAGGCCATCTGAGATTCGCTGAAACTCGTTCTCGATGTATTTGCGGCCGAATGTTGGTCTCATTTGGGTAGTGGCACCTCGTAGTCTGCTGCCAGCTTCTGGAACTCGGACCACTCGGGGAGGCGGTCGACCTCGATCCCTCCCTGCGTCTCGAGGTACCGGAGCAGGGCGTCGATTTCGTCTTCGAGGCCGTATTTCACCGCTTGCTCTCGAAGATCGTTCTCGTCGATGTCGACGCTGGTGAGTAACAGGAGGCAGTACGAGCGGTGGCGGCTGTCGTCGTCAATCAGCAGCGTGTGACAGCAGAGTTCCGCCGGCGAGATTTTCGCTGCGTCTTCGGAGTAGAGGTAGTAGCGGTGGCGGGTCAACAGAAACTGGAGGTCAAACGCCGCGAACCGAGCGAGGCCGGTTTCGTGGAAGTTCTCCGCGTCAACCTCCGTCTCGGTCTGCGCGAGAAATTCGTCGTGATCCTCCCAGAGAATCGTGCCATTCGGGGCGACCGCTTCGAGACTCTGTCGGTGAAGATGGTGCGTCAGTTCGCGTGCGAATTCATTGAGTCGGTCGAAGTCGGCGTTGAAGTCGTAGCGGCTGTCGTCCGTGCCGACGAGACCACGGTCGCGAAGTCGCTTTAAAACTCGGTTGACCGTGTTGCGGTAGTTGTTGCTTTTGTCGGCGATTTCGGAGACGGTTCGCGGCTGATCGAGGTAGTAGAGTACCTCGAAGGCCTTGCCGGTCAACAGCTCAGGGAAGTCGATGTGGGAGTGCTGGCGGACGAGGTCCTGGTAGACTTCGACGGCCCGGCTATCAGAGGGAACGACCCGCTTTCGGCGACCGTCGCGTTCCGTGTAGACGAGGCTTTTCTCGACGAGATCCGTGACAGCCCGGGAGAGATAGCTCTCGCTGTGGTCAAGCTTCGTCGCGATCTCGGAGATCGTGTCGCCGCGTTCGACGGTAGCGAGAACCTCGAGTTCGATGCGCCGAAGCATGGTGTAACATAGTACGAAACTTGTATATAAAGAAGTTGCGATTAATGTTACAGACCGCGGATTCGGGTCGACGCTACTAACTTAACCAACAAAACTATGGGTTGTCGGCCCTTGTTGGTTAACACGAGGCAACAGCCGATGTCTTTCGAACCACCGACCCCGCCGACGAACCTCCCAACGGATTTGGTCAATACGCTCAACGAGTCCACTCCGGATCGCCTCCGGGACATTGCCACGTACGCCGAAGAGCTAGCCGAACACAAGGAACGCAAGGCTCGTCTCGAGGAAGAGACAACGGAGGACGAGATCGAAAAGCGACCTGGCGACCTCCCAGACGACGTTCCAACGAAGGCAACAATCACGATCAAAGAGATCAACGACAATCGCTACTACTACTGGCAGTGGCGGGAGGGCGAAAAAATAAAATCGAAGTACAAGGGGCCGGTCAATCCAGACGAGTGAACTCGATTAGGGAGCCCTTTTCCGTCGTTTCTCTACAACATTCTCATCGATGGAACTGTCAACGAGAAAATCGTAGGCCACACCCCCCGTTTTCGAGTTGTAAATGGGAGAATGCAGTAGGATAGCACATCATATCCAAAGGGACGTCGAATCCTTAGCTCCCCACCCCCCGTTTTCGAGTAGTAACGAGAAATTCCGGTGAATGACACTCCCCATTTTCGAGTTGTAACCCATCCCAGAGCTCTAACACCCCCCGTTTTCGAGTAGTAAGTGTGGGGAGAATCAGGGCAAGATTAGTTCTTGCTGCGGAACTGCTTCAGCCGCTCGCGGACAACCGCACTGATAGTCGCATCTTCGTGATCTAGATCTTCGAACCGCGAATCCTCACGAATCGTCTCCATGATCGTTTCCGGATCTTCAGAGAGGGAGAAATACATATGCACTCCTCGGCCTCGGCCCTTGCCTCGGCGCTCGTAGTCCAACACACCGTACGTACTCTGCTCTGTGACGTGGTTTACGAACGTCTCTCGACTGTACTGATCCGCACCCATCGTATCAGCGATGAATTGGTACGTTTTGAACGTAGGTCCAGCGGGTATCCACTCAGGATGTTCTCTTGCGTAATGGGCTGTAGCCGCCACAGCGTAGATGGAGAGTTTCTTTTGAGTCGAGATCCCGCTAATGTGTCGGAGTTTTCGATTTTCGGTGTATTTCTCCTGGGCTTCACGGACATCGGTCTCGGTAACCGTGCCAGCACCACGTCGCTCGGCTAATTCGCCAGCCCACCTGAGGAGATCAATCGCTTTCCGCGCATCTCCGTGCGTTTGGGAGCCGAACGCGGCAACAAGCGGAATGACGTCATCAGCAAGTGATTCTGGCCTGAAGGCGTCCCGCCGGTTTTGGAGAATACTACGGAGCTGCGTCGCATCGTAATCGTCGAAGAAAATATCATCTGGATTGTATGAGCTCTGTGCGCGGCTGTTGAGATCCTTCATGAAATCGGCATAGTTCGTGATAGTCGTAAGTGAGATCGGACCATCAAAGTCGGCGAGTTTTCGAGCCCGTGAAAGCTGGTAGATAAGAGAATTGTACTCTGCCTCCTGATACGGTCCTTCAAGCATATCGATCTCATCGAGGATGAAGATGACACCGTCGTAGTACTCGCGCATTAGTTCATACAGTCGCTCGAGCTTCTGATCCGTTGAGACGCCGGTTTGGGGGACACCAGGATCAACGCCGAGATCGTCGGCAGCAGCTCTAACTAACCGATAAACAGCCCGATCTGCAGTCTTCGGCCCCTCACAGTTGATAGAGAGAACCCCGAAGGTCTTGCCTTGTGATTCACACAGCTCGACGATCTGTTTACAGACCGCATGAATAATGAGTGACTTCCCAGTTCCAGATGGGCCGCTCAGGAGCATATCCGGGATGCCTTCGTTCTGGAGCACTGGTTTTAGATTGTCGACGACGCGACCTAGCTGGTCATCACGACCGACGATACGATCCTCGTCGATGATGGTATCTGACCGGACGAGGTCTTTGTTCGCGAAGACTCCACCGGATGACTCAGTTTGTAGCCGATCTCGAATTGAGATGCCGCCACTGTCGCCGTTCGTAGCTTCTTGAGACGAATCAGTGGGATCCGAGTTCTTCTCGAACGTCATTTGTGACGTATCGGGGGAATCTGCATCCTGGCCCGTCGGTTCAAGATTTTCAGAATCAACAGAAGAGGAATCATGATCCTTCTCATCTTCTGGATGATCCGATTCTGCTCTACGTCCCTCTCGTCCCATTATGAAACCCCTCGAACTCCGGGTATAAAAATGTAGACCCTTGTGGAGTTGTAACCGGTCGAAATCAGACGATCTAACTACCACAGTCGTGCATTCTCGAAGTGAACCAGATACCGTCTTCGGAATCTATCACCCTCCGTTGTCGAGTTGTAACGGATCCTCGAGGATCTTCCTCATCGGAATCCATTCGTGACAGACTCCCCGTTTTCGAGTTGTAAGTATTTGAGAAACGGTAACATGTCTGGCACGGTTCTCCCACCCTCCCCATTTTCGAGTTGTAAGTGCAAGTGGATCGAATCAAGTATGAAGATAAAATCTACATAATTTGGATTTTGTGAATGATGTTCTGGGTGATAGGATTCGTCTCACACCCTCCGTTTTCGAGTAGTAAGAACCAAGATTGTTGAGAAGGGACCACGCTTGCGGCACCAGTTCACGAGTGACAGTAATACCGGCCTACAAACACGATAATCATAGAGCCGGTTTGTTGATCTCGAATGTTCTACCCCCTCCCCCCTTTTTCGAGTTGTAAGTCGCTGGGGCACAGGCCACTCAACAGGGGAAGGAATGAAAGCCGAGAAATTGAAAATGGACGGAGAGGCTCTGAAACATCAAGGTACACGAGAAAAGACCACGAACGAGATTAGAGAGTCCGCGTTCCCTCAAAGATCTCGATCATCTAGCCAAGCTAGATGATCTATTTTCCTATGATCTAGTACGGATATGGTTAGCAAACATATAACATAAACTTTCCCATTTCAATGTGTATATTGCAGAACCAGGTTTTCAGGCCTTCTATTTCGCGAATCCGGTACAATCGGCTGTTCGATTACCTCTTTTGCTGTTTACCCCTCCCACCGTCACGAGTTTACAACTCGAAAAAGGGGGGAGGGGGTTCGTCAGGTCCATTCCGTGATACCGACTACACGTGTTCCATTGAGCTTTCGTCGAATGGCCTTGCGATCCCAACCAAGAGGAGAAAGTATGCTTTCGACAGCTCTGACGAGCTGCGTCTCGTAGTATGAGGCGTCGTAGGTCTCGACTCCTTCGTGAGCGAGGGCAACACGATTCCGCGAAGACTTCTTATCGTCAATGACTACGTACTCAATATCCTGTCCTGGATGGACCGTAAGGTCCTGGTCGCGGGCACGTTTCAGTGCCGCCACGTTCCGTGTGTTCTGCGTATAGGATTCGAGTGGTTTGGAAACCCGATTCCGTTCGACGAGCTCCTTTACCGGGACCTCTTCCGCGTGAAGTCTCTCGATTGCCTTCTCGAGACGACGAAGAATAACCTCTGGAGAACGAGTTGTGTCGAATTTTTCGAGACATGACCGCTGGACGTCCTCGATGAACGGTGGTGTCGATCGCTGGCGGGCCTCGATACCTCTAATTTTGAATTCCTCATCGCCGGCGACCTTCCCGAAGTACTTCGTCAGCGCGCCGGCGTCGTTCTCGCGTTGCGGGACGAACGCGACCCAGTCGTATTGGGCCTCGTGTTCGAGGCGAATCTCGACGCACTCGGTGATCTCCGTCGCGAGCGCCTCGAGGTCCTCGCGGTCATCGTCGTCGATGTCGGGGTGCGGGGTCACCCAGATTGAATCGACGATGCCGTGGACGACGCGCCAGCCGCCGGCTTCCAGCCGTTGTTTCGCCGTCAGCAGAATCTCGCGAGCGAACGCGTTTATCGCCTCGTGGCACTCGATGCGGCCGAATTTCGCGTTGCTAAACCCTTGATAGCCGAAGCACGCGACGAGGATCCACTTCAGTGCTCCCGACCGCCCCTCGAGTTCCGCCAGCCGGTCGTCGTCGGGGTCGTCTCGATCCTTCTCGCGACGGATGACCGCCTTGATCTCGTCGCGAGCGTCGATGATCGGCTGCAGCACGTCGACGAGGTAGCCCCGGTTCTCGCAGATCGAGTACCCGAGGCCGGGGACGTCGTCGCGGTCGCTGTGGCAGTTACACCGGATGACGTCCGGTGAGACGTTTCGCGTACAGATGATGTTCGGGTAGAGGCTTGAGAAGTCGAGTTCGTGGACGTTCTCGTGGAGTCCGACCTCGGGGGCAAAGATGAACCCGCCACGGTCGGCGTCGTGGAGCGTCCCCATCGACTTGTAGAACTCGTGGCGCCAGGAGTTCCACGGCACGAGGACACCGCGGTCGTGGGCCTCGCAGATCTGGATCGCGGTGAGCACGTTCCCGATCGACGCCCACGCGAGCTCCTGGACGGGCTTTTTCGACCGTGAGACGAGGTCGAGGACGCCGTCAAGGTTCGTCTCCCCGTAGAAGAACGTGTTCGACTCGTCGATGATCGCGCGGCCGGGTACGTTGTACCGCGCCGGTGAGTGGCCGACGCGGCCGTAGCTCGAGTACGTAGACAGGCTTGCGAGCTGCTGGTAGTGGACGTCCGGCCACCGACTCAGCGAGAAGTCGTCGACGCTAGCGTCCGTCGCCATCTCGTGCAGGGTCGGGACGATCTCGCTCGTCGAGCAGACCAAGACGTCCGGATCGTATTCTTCGAGCGCCCTCTGGACGGCGGTCAGGATATCCGTCGGCGAGCCAGTGACGGTGTCGCCGGCGACGGACAGCTCCCCATAGACGTCGTTGCTCGTTTCGGTCACCGGGACGCTGAGCCGGAGCGTCGACAGCGCACTCGTCGGCGTCGGATCGACACCGGTCTCCAGACAGTACCGGAACTCTCGCGAAAAGTCGACGTTGAAACAGGCGAGATCCCCGACTGGATATTCCGACAGCTGGCGTGCCTGCCGGGCGAGCGGGGTGACGCGGTCGATGTGGGCGATGTCGACGGCGAGGATTGGTTCATTGTCTCGTCGAAAGCCAGGCCGTTGCGCAACCATCTCGGTCGCGACGACGTCCGGGTGCTGGTCGTACACCGACTGGAGTGTCGTGAGATCGAGGTCGGCGTCAGGCTCGCGAGCCCCGACGTAGAACCGTGGCGTGTAGTCGTCGCACTGGGTCGCGACGGCGCCGTGGACGGTCGCGTCCCACTCGAGGACACGACCATTATCGAGGAAATCGATGGTAAACGGCATCTGGTATTCAGATCCTCCAACATCCGATAGAACGTCTGAGGACTGGATAAACCGTAGCGTGTCGCTTCCGAATTTCAAGAAAGGAGCGCCAAGGACCTAGAAGGCAGCGTATTCTGTGCTCATCGTCGTGGTTCTCCGGTTTCCGGATGATTTCCGGAACGCGTCATTCGCGATTAACTAACGCCTCTGACTGCTCAATGCATATGTTGGTTAAAAACACGTAACGGCCTCGATCTCTGATGCTGGAAACTCGAGAGCAGGACGCAGAACCGGCACTCAAACAAGCTGTTGAACCGGAATAGCTGGCAAAACCGTACAAAAAAGTCACAAGCCAAACCAGCAACTGACTTTCAACGACCTCTAAGAGAAGTCAAGTTGCTTCTGCGTCCTCCGGCTCAACTATTTCCTTATGGTATTCTAAGAACTGTTCAGCATGTTCTTTAAGATCTTCCTCATCCATATACTCCTCAAGATCGAACAACGGCTTGTTCCGAACGATTTCTTGAACAGTGAACCTTAGAGATTGGAAATTCGATTCTGAAATTGATCTCTCCTCAATCGGATTTTCATCTTCGAACTCAGGATGGTAGATACAATAAATTCCGAGGAAGCAGTAGAACTCTGTGATCTCATTATCTAAGAACACTGGACGTCCGTGTGACCCTTGAATAACGTCGTGTTCTTGCGTTTCCCACTTCGTCCACCGAGGAGGATTCCGATTAGAGTTCTGTATGGCAAAATATATGTCACTCACATCACCCATATCACGGAAAAAGCGTTTGAGCTTCCTATCGTAGATCTTCTCGAACTCTTCCTTATGCCGGGTATTTTGCTTCGCTACTGAATAGGAGAGAGATGCAGCGCTGAACAGCAGCTGGTTGATCTCGCTTTGTATCTCGCTGCCGATCTCTAACCGGATTTGCTCTCTGGATATGCTAGGAATCTCCCAGATACGGATGAAAGTACGGGCGTCCTTGACATCCAACGCGTACTTCAACATTTTATGAATCTCTTCTAACAGTGTGAATGAGTAACTTTCCTCCCGCATTCGGTTGACATCGAAGGAGTCGAAATTATCGCAGTCTTTCTGAACAGCGTCTGTGAAAACCATATTTAGAGATTGGGCAATCTCGTCGATGATGCCTACGACGAACACTTCTGGAAGTTCGGACTTCCTAGAACACAGTTCGAATACAAAGCTAGAATAAATGTAAATGAAGTTTCGAAATGGCGGTTGTAGGTTGTTTTGCAATGAATAGCGGGTAACTGAATTGAGTGCCGTAGCTGTTTCCAAAGCCTGCTCCCGGTCTCGCTCCTGCAAACACTCACTGAACACGCTGATGAAAATCCTCTCTAAATTATAGAAGGGTGATTCCAATTCGAAGTACCGTCCATATTTGAATAGGGAATCTTGTTGCTCCAATTCAGTCAGTACATGCATTACCACGTCTCCGTAATTCGCCATGAACTCCGAAAACGAGCCAAACTCTCCATTCCGAACCGTCTTAACGCCTTTTCTCTCGAGGTAATCCACAAACTCGTACGGGTCTTCCAAGTAGGAAGACCACGGCGGGGAAGAGGTAGTCAATATACACTGGTCAAGTCCTTTCTCAACACTCTCTAAATCGATGTCGGTCAAGTCCTGAGATGTGTCGACGATAACAGAGTAATGCTCTGCGTCTTGATTGAGTCGTATTTCCGATCTCACTGTTGTTTCTTCACCAACAATACTGGACTCTCCTTCTGCCTCTTGTAGAATCTCAAAAAGCTGGTTCAGAGCATCCGCATATTGACGAGGCTTGATGTCAGATACGTATCGTTTCTTGTCTAAGTCGTCAATCGTAACGCAATCGCTTTCAGAGGGACCGAATCCATATCTGAAGTCCACCAAATCAATTTCATCGGATAACTGGTCCTCGATTACCTTGTTCGACTGGTAGACCTTTGCATCGTTCTCGACTTTCCGAGTGATGTGTTTTTTTAGTAATGAGTAAGCATACTCGTCTGGTGATGTGTCTAAAACCAGCCTGAGAATGGAATAGTAGACTGCAAGAATCCCCAGTACCGTGATTACGAAGTAGGAAACTGCATAGTCCGCTCCAATTACAGCTGGTAAATGATTCGAATAGAGATAGGAGAACCCAATTGCAACGGTGCCGAGTAGCGAGAAATACAGAACCGGCTTTACGAAAGATTTCTCGACGAAGCGCTCCAGGACGCTATCAACGTGGTTGCTTCTGGTGACGAAGTCCATCAGGAATACAATCACAACAAAACTGAGTCCGACTATTGCTGCGTGAACCTGCCAGACCATATCCACAGGCCCCCATGAAATACTTCCGAAGAAGGTGTTAATAACAAATCCAAGTCCAGCAGTCAACCCCAGCAGAATAACCATAGTCGAGCCGGTTCTCCAAGTGTCGAAGAATGAAGTTACTGTCCGCTTCAAATTCGAATGTCCCCTCCACCAGCCGTGTTCTCGTGCTGCTTGAATCCTCAAAGATTCAGGAGAGGGATATACCCCTTTCCACAGAATCAGTTTACGAACAGCGAATATCGATGCACCCAAAAGGATAGCACCTGAGAGGCCGTAGACTACGTATTCAAGATACGGTACATAATCCATTTGTCAAAGAGAAATAATCGTACCTTCTAATCAGTTCTGGTAGCCCTAATCATCCTTCTGGCCTCATAGCCTAGGGGCTCGATTATTCTCGCACCCCATTTGAGACAATCTCACCGATTGTCAGCTGGTCGTTGACTGCGAAGTCAGTCGTCTCGATATCGAACGGTATAGTACCGATTATCATCGGTCTTCCGAGTCGTGATTGTCATGGCGTGACTTCCTTTTATGGCCTCTTTTGCTCGTTGCGACCGCGGCCTCCAGTTCCTCGAGGCGTTCCTCGTGGTCGTCGAGTCGGGCCTCCTGTTCGAGATCGATGCTGAGTAGCGCCGGCAGCAGCGGATTCTGGTGGTTCAACAGGCCGCTCGCGTCGGCGTGCTCGCGGGCGTACTCGAACAGCCGGTCGAATCGGGGCTGATCGCGACGCCGCAGTGCCCGCCGGAACTCCGCCCAGCGCTCTTCGATGGCCCGCAGCGCATCTCGGTACGTCGGGTTTGTGCGCCCCATCGCTATCGGCCTCCTGTCCCGGTTGCGGTCCACGCATCGAGCAGGGGATCCGCGGTGGCCGCCACTGTCTCACCGTCAGCGGTGACGCCTGTCCCGACACCCTCCGGGGTCGGCGTCGACGGCGCCGTCGTCGTCGATTCCACGCCGACCTGCGTGGCGCGTGCCGCAAGCAGCTGCCGCCAGTACGCGAACGTCGTCTGGTAGTACGCGCCGTCGTCGACGGGATAGACGAGCGTCTCGAAGTCCTCGCTGACGACCCGTGGTCCCATTCGGGTCTGCTCGCACTCCAGGTGGTGATCGGCGACCGTCGCGACCGGCTCGGTAAATTCGTTTAGTTCGTTTCGAGTAACGAGCACCGGGATGTCGTACCCATCGGCGTAGGTTGCCAACCGGGCGAGGGTTCGGGCTTGGAGGGTTTTCGCGTGGGTCTCGCCGAGGGTATCGTCGGCACGGTACTGGGCGTCGACGGCCGGCGCGACGATGAGGGCGGGCGTGTGAGGAGACGTATCCTCGTCGCGCCCCATCGACTTTCCACCGCACGGTCCGGTATCGGCGGTGGATTCCTGGATGGACTGGTTCACCGCAGTCGGGAGATTACAGACGGCGCCGTAATGCTGGTAGGCGGTGAACCCGCGTGCAATGTGGATCCGGTTGAGCAACCGCTGGCTGGGCGCGATCTGCGCGAGCGTGGTTGTTGTCGCGTGGCCCTTCGCGTCAACCCAGAAGGCGGGCCCGTCGTGCAGGAGGAGGTGGTCGAGCACGAGCGACTGCAGGATTGGGACGCCGCGACCTCCCTCGACGTCGAGCAGCGTGATGCCGTCGTCGAGTGACGGCAACAGCATCTCGTCCGTAGCCGGATCGGCCTGGTCAGCAAGGGACCGATTGCGGTCAGCGCCCCGAGTTGACTGGTCCACTGCCAATCGGTTCGACGTTGAGTGTTCTCCCATACTCCACTAGAGGCCTACTTTCCCGATAAGCCGCGGCGTGTCGCTTCCGCGTTTCAAGGAAGGGCAGGAAGGTATGTATAACCGGACTCAGGCAACGGATTTCTGCAATCGTTCGACCGTTTCCGAGAACGTTTCCAGAGAGGAAGGCGGACAGCATCGTCAGATTAACCAACAGTCCGGGGGATCACAGCTCAATTGTTGGTTAAGACTCTCTGAACCCATGGTGATATCGCCCTCACGTAATTCTGCTGACGGCCCCGCATATCCCCCGAGCCTACGATCTGATGTGATCGGCGATTGTTCTCAGCGCAGTTACATCGTCGATATTGTACTGTTTGAGTCGCTCCCAGTCTGGTTCTTCGCCGTCGAGGAGATATCGCGTGTACTTGCTCCCTACCACAAATCCATCGACGGTCGGGTCTTGATATTCAAAGCCGAGTACGCTCGCTACGACGTCCAATTTATGCCGATTGAAGGGCCCGAAGAGTTCCTGTTGGGCAGTTATTCCGAGGTCGTGTGCTCGCTCCAGATGATCGATCCCCTCAGTGATGCCGTGTTCGTCGAATCTTCGACTGAGACACTGTTCGTCGAAGTAGTTCCCTCCGTAGTAGATGATTGGCTCGGTGCTATGATCAGTAAGGTACTCAGACAGCTCCTGAAGGAGTGCTGACTCGTCGTCCGGATCGAAGAATTGTCGGTACGTATCGTTCTGGTAACTGTAGGTGCCGACCAGCCAGATCCGATCCTGCTGAAGATCCGTTTCTATGTCTAAGAGGAGAGGCTCCGTATCGTGAAGGTCGTCGAAGGCGGACTTGTTTAGAATCACGACCTCATCGTTATCAAAAGCCTGTCGATGAGCAATCCACCGGTCCACGTGCCATGACGAGGCTCCAGGGAGGGCTTCGAGTTCGGCACGCCGTTCTTCGGTAATCCCATCTGGGCTAGTGATCCCTAACTCACTGAACTGTTCCACTCGGTTTCTCCCGACCTGGACGAGATCAGTCAGCCGGCTCCCTAGCAGATGGCGAGTGTCGTAGAACCCGTACTCGATAGACTCGTTCGAGGCGTCGATGGTGATGAGTGCGTACCTTCCTGGGTCGTCTACTCCGTCGTGGGACGCAATATTGATCACCGTGCCGTACTCGAGGGTTTCAGCTCTGCCTCCGAATTGATGGCAATGACCGCAGACGGTGACTGGAGGCTGGATGTCGTCTATGAAGCTCCTGACGGCCTTCGACCCGATATGTTGTTGCCCGAATCGCTTCCCGATATCGAGAATGCCGAAGGGAGGGGTGTGAGTGACAAGAAACGGGGTTCTGTCTTCACAAGCGGTGCGTTGTTCGGAAAGGTGCTGTTGGACGTCCTCCTCGGTGTACGTGATGAGACCAGGTCCCTGGGTCGATCCTTCCTGGCCGATGAATACGAGGTCCTCGAAGGTGTATGGTGTCCTGTGGAGGTCGGTGGTAAATTCCGCATCGAACTGCGGGCCGGTTGACGGGGGGAAGTCGTCGTTTCCTCGGACATAGAGCGATTGTTGGTGCTTCGTGAGGCGAGCAAGTTCTGCAAGATGATCTGTGTCAGCATCGGCGTTTTTGAAACGTGAGAGGTCGTCGCCGGCATATAGTAATAAATCTGGAGTTGGTTCTACAGTTTCGAGAATGGTGTAGAGATCGTCAATAGGTTGAGAGCGCCAGTCAGATACGGCGAGTATGTGGGTCATTTTGTATGGGCGTAGTTAGTGTGGCCTCTTCTATCGTTTGTTTAGGTGTACAGTTTGTCATTAGGAGATTCTCCGCCCCGTTGTAGTTAACCAACAATTCAGGCTCATCGGGGGCAATATGTTGGTTAACGTCGAGATTCCTGTGCGATTACGTTGAAGATGCTTCCCTCCGAACTCCTCGGTATGTGTGGCCGGAACTCGCTCTTCATCGACCAAGCAGACCTCGAGGCCCGCTTCGATGCCGAGGTCGTTGCGGACGGCGGGTACACACCCCGATACAACATCGCGCCTGGCGACGACCTCCACATCGTCACGAACGAGGCTTTCGACGAGATTGACGCCTACCACTGGGGACTGATTCCGTTCTGGGCGGACGAACCCGAGGAGGGCATCATCAACGCTCGCTCCGAGACTGCCGAGGAGAAACGCGTCTTCGAGCGGGCGTGGGAATCACGTCCCTGCCTCGTCCCTTCGTCAGGGTTCTACGAGTGGAAATCGCCGAATGGCGGGTCGAAACAGCCCTATCGGATTTACCGGGAGGACGACCCCGCATTCGCGATGGCCGGGCTCTGGGACGTCTGGGAGGGCGACGATGAGACGATCTCGTGCGTCACGATTCTCACGACGGAGCCGAACGACTTGATGAACTCAATCCACGACCGGATGCCGGTCGTCCTCCCGCAGGACGCGGAATGTGACTGGCTCGCCGCAGACCCGGACACCCGCAAGGAACTGTGCCAGCCGTACCCGAAGGACGATCTAGACGCTTACGAGATCTCGACGAGAGTTAACAACCCTGGCAACAACGATCCCCAGGTCATCGAGCCGCTGGATCACGAGCAATCGGGTCTCGGTGAGTTCAGTTCGGGATAGCTGACGGCGTCACGGTCACTGCATCGGCGACGCAGCTGCCGAGTCGACGAGCGAGTATTCCCGATCCCGACTTGTGCCCTCCGCATCGAGGAGGTTGTACTGCTCCATTTTCGACAGGTACGTTCGGATGGTCCGTTTCGTCCGTGGGTCGTCGACCTCCTCGGTATAGCGCTCGTGGATCTCGCTCGGCCCGACCGGGCCATGCTCGCGAACAATCTCGTACACGACCCGCTGGTGTGGGGTGAGTGAATCGAGGCTCTTCTGCTTGATCTGGGCGCGAGCATCCTCGGCGGCGTCTAGGAGGATGTCGTCGGTGATACGCTCGTGGTTCTCGCGATCGGCCTTGCCGGCGGCCGTTCGGAGGATGCCGATCGCGAGGCGGGCGTCGCCGGCGGCTGCGTCGGCGATCCGATAGAGCTGGTCGTCGGTGATGACGTCCTCGTCGAGCCCCCACTTAGCTCGGGCACTCAGGATGTCGTACAGCTGCTCGTTGTGGTACTTGTCCATCCGGACGTGTTCACTCGAACGGAGCCGACTCACGAGCCGGTCGTCGACGCGGCTGAACAGCTCCTCTTCCTTGTTCGCGATGCAGATGATCGCGAACTGCGGGAGGCTGTGGAGGTCGTAGATGACGCTGGGGTCCTCCAGTTGATCGACCTCGTCGAGGATGACGACCGTTCGCGGGCCGTCGTGCTGTTGGAGGCGGTCGACGAGTTCGTCGTGCGGCGTCGACTGCCGGTGGATGTCGATGGTGGCGCCGAGGTCGTCGAGGATCTGGTAGAGCGTCCGGAACCGGGTGTAGTTGCGCCAGCAGTTGACGTAGGTGGTATCGACGTCGAGGACTTCTTCTCGGAGTCGTTCGGTGACGAACTTCGAGATGCAGGTCTTACCGGCGCCGCTGGGTCCGGTGACGATAGCTGTGTCGGCTGGTTCTCCGTTCGTGATGGGCTCGAGAACGCTGGAGAGATGGTTGACTTCGGCGTCGCGATGCTCTACTTCCCGAGGGACGAACCCGGCACGGAGTACGCGAGCATCGCGGATCATCTGTCTCTGAGAGATTGATTTCGGGTCAGGTTACAAAAGCCTGACCGGGTTGTTTCCGGAAACGGCCCAATTTATCCTATTCTGCCTATTGAAATCCCCACGCTGTACCGTGATTCGTTTTGTGGAAACTTCGTATTTCCGGGAATTTCCGGAATCGGCTCACGGGCGGGATCGTGTGACGCCGGGATCCTGCCAGTCATCAGCGTCGTGTTCCTCCCAGGGGATGAATATATACCCTTGTCAGCACGGCTTTGGCAGTTCAGCTCGTCCATCAGGTTGTTCCAGCGTTCTTCGATCGTATTGCCGGACTGCTCTTGGAGTTTCTGGTGCCGCTCGCTTCCGTACTCGCCAAAGACATCCTCATATCCTTCTCCTCGGAGTAGTCGAACGAGTGTCGTGATACGGAGGGCTCGGTCCTCGCTTATGTCAAACTCATCTTCTAGCAGCATACACATCCTGCCAGCCCAATCAGATGCGCCCATACTCCCTCTTGTCGTCAGTATAATAGATGTTCGTGGGCCCAGACTAGAAGCAGTCAGGACATTCCCATACATACCCTCGACTCCTGCGTCGGTCGCTTTTTGGCATTTGAAGAGACTCACAGAGGCCGCAGGTCTTGAATTCAGACTCGGGAATTAGTTCTATGAGCTCCCCCTTCCAGATCCGAATTTCAGCCGTCTTGATGTTGTTTCGTTCGTTCTCTACCGTGGAACTGTTCCGGTTGAATTCCCACTCTCGATTTTCGTTACGGCGCCATTCAGCCAATATTCGGAAAATCTCGTCTGGTTCGTCCACGCCGTCAAGATCATCCTGGCAGTCCTCCACGACATCTCGCCGAATTTTCGGTTCCACCTTGTCCCAGACCGCGGGTGTGCTTCCATCTCCTTCGTGCCGCTCTTCCTGTCGTTTTTGCTCCTCTTCCAGCTCCTCGATTCTGGCATCAAGAGACTCCCGTATCGGGGCGAGATCGGGGATACTCATACGAAGATACCACGACTGGAACGTCATAATATTCTGGTGCTGTACCGCTTCTGGCTGGTTTAAACAGGTGTTGCGGACCGCCTGATTCTATCGTGTTCAGCTATTCACGATCAGCGATTCAGCCCGAATTGACACTATTCTCTGGGAATCAGGTGTCGTTTGATTTCTCTGGAGCAATGATTGCAGAGTGCCGCTGGCATCGGGAGTGTATCTGGGGAGAATTGCCGGGTGTCGCCTGAACGGGCTTCATGACCACAGACGGTCGTCCCAGTTTCATTCCGTACGAGGTGGTACTTCGCCTTCCCAGATTGGCGGAGCGAGAATGCAGATTCGTCTTCTGTGGGATAATCGTCGTCTACAATATCTTCGACCGTTGCCGAGGAGATCCAGTATCTGCTGAGATCCGTCCACCAGGTGTTTGAGCATCGAATTTGCTGGCGGAAGAGCTGCCGGTAATCAACCGTGAACCGTTGCGAATCCTGCTGAATGAGGTCATCGGTGTGGAACTCGAGCGTCCGTGGGGATCGCTCCCCCCTGTTTGATTCAGGTTCCAACTCGATGGTCCATTCCGTTTTGACGTACGCTCCTCCGGTGTATTCGACAGTGTCTGCGCTTACAGACTTGGTACGGTCACGAAGCCAACGAACGGTCGGTGGACGGAGGTTCTCAGTGAGTTGCTCTGAGAAGATGTCGTGTAGCAGTTCATCCGTGGCGAGTGCGTCTTGGAGGGCGGTTCCGAGCTCGTGAGGTGCCGTCTGGTTCGTATAGTTCTCTGCCTGTGCGATGAGTGTCTCTTGAGCTTCGGCAATCCCATCGATGGTCAACCAGAATCCGTACGGTTCGTGACCATCGGTGAGCACTTCGCCATCGGTGAGCCGAACCAGCATCGGCCGGATATGGTCAGGTGCCGGAAACAGATGTAACTGGTATTGGTCGGTGACCGGGACTACTGGATAGGGGAACTCTTCTCTAGAGGGTACTACCCTCTCTTTACGGGGTATGGAGAAGTCTCCCAAGTCTGCTAGCGGGACGTGCCTCGGCATACACTCCGGAATACGATTCCAGTACGTCCCATATCGGTGGTCGCGAGGACCGCGATTAATTTGCATTGTGAGTAGACCGATCATCCCCAGTCACTTAGTATTCGGGGGGTAGTGGGGGGAGGGGCTATAGAAGAACTACCACATTATAAATCGGGAACTTAGACTAAGTAAAGGTTATAACATTCCCACTAGGTGATGTGACTATCCAGATGACTCAGAAGACAATTGGACAGAACACCGGCCAATCGGGGCGGGTGAATCTGTCGGGGCCCGAACTCGATAAGTTCGATTCGGAGGTTGGGGACGCTATCAAGGTCGATGTCGCCGAGTCGAAGGGGATCGCTAAGGCGATCATCGAGAACAGCACGGAGTGTGAATTCGTAATCGTCTCCAAACCAGAAGCTGATTCCTCACCCACGGAGGAAATCGATGAGTAGTGAGTACCCCTCTCTCTTCGAGAGCTGCCAGCCCCGAGACGATGTCTTAGACGGCTCGCTCCAGGAGGAACAGTTCGCTGCGAAACTCTCGACTGTCGTCCACAACCCTGAAAAGGCAGCACCAGTCTATCGAGACCCCGACTCGTTCTACGATATGACCTATCCCACGGAGGGTCTCCGCACGCTGCTCTCCAATCTCACGGGGCGTTTCTTGGCAACGACAGAGTACGATCCGGGATCATATACCTCGAGTATTCTCTGTCTCGACACGCGATTCGGTGGTGGGAAAACGCACGACCTCATCGCGTCGTACCATCTTGCTGAGAACCCTGCCGATATTGACGATCTCTCCCACTACCTGCTGGACGGTGATGAGGAACTTGCGGCTGATTACCAGAATGCAGTAGGCGAGGGCCTCGACATCGCAACGGGGGTCTTCATTGGAACGAAGGCTGATAGCAAGGATGCCCGCCATTCCGACGATGACCCGAATGCGCCGAACACTCGCACGATGTGGGGGGAGCTCGCGTACCAGCTCTACGGGCTTGAGGGCTACGAGTATCTCAAGGACTACGATCAAGACCAGGACGCACCCGGTGAGGGGACGCTCTCGAAACTCTTCGCTCAGTACGACCAGCCGGCTCTCATTCTGATTGACGAAATCGCCGACTACATGAACAAGGCCGCGGGCACGCCTGTCGGCGACAAAACACTCGCCGATCAGACGCTTTCGTTCATGATGGCGCTCCTCGAAGCGGCTGCCGAATCGGAGCACGTCACGGTCGTCTACTCCATCGCGGATACGGCGTTTGGTGAGCAGGCTGACCGAGTTCGTGATGGCGTCCGTGATCACATAGAGGAGGTCAACGAGATCGGCCGGCGGCAGCACAAGACGGTCACGCCGACCGACGAAAACGAGATCGGACAGGTCCTCCAGCACCGACTCTTCTCGGAAGTCCCAGAAAACGCCGCGCGCGAAGCCGCTGACTCATACTTCCAATTCTATGACCAGGAAGACCGGCAGTATCCACAGGAAGCCACCGACGCTGGTTACGTGGATGTTCTTGCTCGCGAATACCCCTTCCATCCCTCCTTAATCGACGCTCTCACGGACAAGATCGATACGATCCCTCGATTCCAGCGCACGCGTGACGCCCTCCGCTTACTTGCTCGAGCCGTCTACTACCTCTGGAATCATCAGCCCGACAGTTACGACCGCCACTGGATTCGGATTTACGACCTCACAGTCGCTGATGACGATCCTGGCGGTGGGATTCAGACGATCCTTCGTGAGCGCCTATTCGAATTCGTCGATCTCGGTCCCGCAGTGACCGCCGACATCTACGACGACGATGGTACTGCGCACGCCCAGCTTGAGGACCGAAAATGGACCGAAAACAGCCTTCCGCCCCTCGGAACACATCTGACAACGACAGTTCTCTGGCACAGCCTCGCATATGGTGAACAGGCTGCTGGCCTAACTCACGCCGATTTGAACCTCGCCATCGGCCATCCCGATCTGAACTTCGACGACTACGATGCCGCACTATCCGCACTCCGGGGCGATGATATGGACGTCGCATGTTACTTCCTCTACGAGGAAGAGCGCCTCCGGTTCAAGCAAGAACCAAACCTGATCCGAATCATCGACCAGCGGATCGAGTCTACCCCCGAAGCGAGTGCCCATTCACGTTTCCAGAACCGTCTCACTTCGAAGGAAATTGGGGATGGTGGCTTCCAGCCGGTGGAGTTCCCTGAATCGCCGGCTGACTTACCGGATACACCGGATACGCCGAAGCTCGCGGTGATGCATCCGGACACCGCTGCTGTCGAAGACGGCAGCGATACGCCGCCGAACCGGGTAACTCAGCTCTACAAGCAGCAAGCCGCAAAACATGACGGAGAGACTGAGACGCGAATCTACAAGAACTACGCTCTGTTCCTCGCCCCCGACGGTGATCGAATGAATGCTGCAATCGACGAAGCTCGGCGTCTTGAGGCTATAGAGGCCCTGCTTGATAGCCCTGAGCAGAAAGCCGACTTATCCTCAGAACAAATCGAGGAGCTCCGAGAACGGAGTGACGAGGCACAACTGATGCTCGGAGAGCTCGTTCGGAACGTCTACCGGCACCTCTACTACCCTGACCGGGACGGGCTCACCCACATCATCATCGGCGCGACCGAATCCAACGGCGGGACGACACTGGTCGATGCTGTCCAGACAACGCTCGAGGAAAAGATCGTAAAACGCGACGCCGGTGCTCGTGGGTCCGCTCACGTCCAACAGAAACTCTGGCAGCAGACCCAGGACGCTATGTCCACCGAAGCGCTGGTCAACCAATACGCGAAGAAGCCGGGGCTGGACTACCTCTTCAGCACGAAACCGATTCGAGAGACCGTCTCCTCACTCGTTAGTGACCACGGGTACGCATACTGGGATGGTGAGTCTGGTACTGCATACTGGGCCGGGGCGACAGAGCCGTCGACGTGGCCACACCCGGAACCGTTCGCGGAATCCCCCGATGTCGAGACCTCGATTCGGGACAGCGATGTCCAGATCGGGAGTGCCTTCGTCGTCTACCGAGATGTCGACGCGCTCGTCGACGACCACCTCGACGAAATCGACCGGCCAGAACAGACGGTTGCCACTTGTGCCGAGTGTGGGGCGGAGGTTGAAAACTCAGAAGGCAGCGAACCCTACTACTGTGAGGAACACCAGTCCGATACGACCTGTAGTTCCTGCGGCAAAGAGGTCGCTAGCGAGCAGCTGCTGGACGAACGCGGCCGATGCCAGGAGTGCCAGCCCGACGAGTCCTGGGAGGCGAGTAAGAAGATGATGTCCGCTTCGCGGGCGTTCTCGGAAGTCCGTCGAGATGCGGAATCGAAGGCCGGGACTGACCGAACGCCGCTGATCGAAGAAGTGACTATCCAAGTCGGTGGAGAGGATCCCTTCCAGGCGGCCAAGTTCGTCAGTCAGCGTCCCGGATTCAAAGCCCGTGGGGACGCGGTGACGGTCCGAATGCAGTACGAAACCCGGACTGACGACGGGACGTACAGCGCAGAATTCACAGGCTCACCGAGCCGATTCCGGGACGTGATCGACCAGCCCGGCTCGTTCGGCGATGATCGAGAGACCATCCAGTTCCGCTTCCAGTTTGACGAGCCCGAACCAATTACTGACGAGGGTGACGACCTCCTCGCTGCCCTCGATAATGACCTCGATGCGGGCAACATCGACGTCCGAGTCGAAGGGCGTGGCCCGATCCGGGCGAGTTCGGAGGTGACGGTCTGATGGCGAGTCCCGGTTCGGAATTTGAGACCTCACCCGCTGAGGGAACAGATGAGGATCGGCTGGTCCGCTACGGGACGAGTATGTTCGGTGGCCGCCCAACGTTCACGCTCGTCCGACGAGAGACAGACGGTGGCGGAGAGTGGACGCTCCACGAACTACTCCCTCGCGAACAGGCTGAAGCCCGCCGTGATCGCCTGGAGCGGGATGGCCGTTCGTTGAGTATCACACCAGTGGAGGATCTCGTCTCGGACGTCGCTGGCGACGACCTCCTTTCCAAGCTCGATGGTTGGACGTGGGATGAATGGGCCGGCGCAAAGGTCGCACGGCTTGACCCGACCCGCGTCCGTGCGCTCCAGGATGTCGTCCGGGAAGCGATCGAGGGCACGCCAGGAAATTCATCAGAAGTTCTCACTGGGGGGGCTGGATTCGTGTTCCTACCCGAGACGGCAGGTGTGCGGCTTGCTGTTGCCTTCCGTGGCGTGAAGCCAATCCAGCGTATCGACCGGATGCGTTCGCTGGCTCGAGGCGTTGCACGGATGAGCGATGAGGAGTGTTATTACTGGTACGCAAAGTGTCGGTCTCCGTCGAGTCCGAACGGCGAAAAGGCCCTTCGAGTGTTGCTGACGGACCATGTCAAATAGAAAAATGACTGAGAATAATTCTAATTCAGACGGTATTGAGGGACAGAATCTTGCAATAGAGGGAAAACTACCACTAAAAGCCGTAGGGATAGAGAATTTGAAGGAGGCAAACCCCAAACATATGCCTCCTCACCGGTACCTTCACCCTTGGTTCGCTCGCCGTCCTACTCCTGCAGCTAGGTTAGCGACTTTGGCCTCTATCCTCCCTGAAGGTGTTGATTCTGACCAAATACTCAGCTGGATTCAAATCGGCCCCAAAGAGGGGATTGAAGGAGACATCTCGGAATACGTTGAGAAAAAGAAAGCCAGTGAGGGGGATAGAAGTGGTTCTCTGGGTGATCATTATGGCTATCCTCGCCCATTTACACAATCACCGAATAAAAAAGAGAGACGTGAGATCCATGAAATACTGGAAGAGACATGGGGTGGTGAACTTCCAACCGTATTAGACCCGTGTGCGGGTGGAGGTGTAATTCCATACGAGGCTATCAGATATGGTTTACCGACTAAGGCTAACGAGCTAAACCCGGTTCCTTCGGTAATCCTACAGGTATTATTGAATTACGCACCAAGAGTTGGGTCACTCAAGGACGACCTGGAGCAATGGAGCCAACGTATTGATGAGCTTGCGGAAGAGCGACTGGAACAATACTTCCCCTCAGAAGGAGAGCATGACTCCGTTGATTCTTATGTCTGCGCTCATGTCGTTACCTGTCCCGATTGTGGGACAGACATACCGTTAGTTTCGAAATGGTCCATTCGCACCCGACGGAGTGCAGATACGGTTATCTCTGTTCCTGAAGTGGATGACGATGGCTCGATTGAGTACGACTGTATCATTGAGCCGACGGAAGAGGAACTAGACGGATTTGATCATAAACAGGGGGCAGTTTCTCGAGGTGGTGATGCTGAGTGTCTAAATTGTGGGATTGTCACCGAATCGGAGGATATCGTAGATATGCATCAAGACGGGGAGTTCAGTTATGATATTATCTGTGTCCGTTATATGGACTCCTCTGGCAACTACAGCTTCCGAGCACCTAATGAAGCTGATTATCAAGCTTTAGAGAGCGCTGAAGAACGTATTGAGTCTGATTTTGATCTTGCGTCCTTCTTGACTACTCCTCTCCCAGAAGGCGAAAAGACCCGGGAACCACGAGAACATGGGATTCATGAATGGAGAGATATGTTCACTCCACGCCAGCTGGTTTCTCACTACGAGTATTATAGGGCGTTTGAAGATAGGAAAGACGAAATTCAAGAGGAGCATCCGGAAGATGAGGCAGAGGCGCTTCTGACTGTTCTCTCCTTAGTCCCGGGTAAACTCGTTGACTATAATTCCCGCTTTTCACCGTGGCATACTGGGAAAGGATATCCCTCGAACGCAATGGGGGGCAAACACTTGTCCCTTGCTAAATCGTTTGCAGATATCAATATGTCAGTCGGAGGTATGGGTAGCTACCAATCTGCTATTAGGAAAATAATTGAGTCTTATGAAGAACTAGTATCTTATCTTCCAGATGATGCTTCTCCCGCGGAACTATCTACGGGGGATGCTGCGAATCTACCTTATCCGGATAACGAGATCGAGGCAGTTGTGATAGACCCTCCCTATTATAGCAGTATTATGTACGCTGAATTATCGGATATGTTCTACGTCTGGATGAAGGAATATTTGGACGACGTCTATCCTGACCAGTTCCAGTCAGATCTCACAAACAAGGATGACGAAGCGGTCGCGAATCCCAGCCGATTTGAAGGTATTGCAGGCGGCTCTGATTCTAAGCGAGAACTAGCAAATAATGAATATGAGCAGAAAATGAGTGAGATATTCTCAGAATTATACCGCGTTCTCGAGCCTGGTGGAGTAATGACCGTGATGTTCACTCATAAAGAAACAGATGCTTGGGACACTCTCACTAAATCCTTAATCAACTCTGGATTCACAATAACATCAACACACCCAATTTCTAGTGAAATGCCGGCTAGAATCGACACTCAGGATAGCGGATCGGCTGATAGTACTCTGTTACTTACTGGACGGAAGACTACCGAGGGCTCATCCCCACTTGATAGCGATGTACCGACCCTTTGGAGCGATGTGCGCGCCGACACAAGATTGGCCGCGAAAGACGCTGCACGAGACCTTCTTGATTCCGGCCTCTCTCTCACAAAGACTGATGTTATCATTTCTGCATTCGGGCCAACTCTAAAAGTGTACGCTGATGCCTATCCTGTTGTTGATGATCAAGATGAACCAGTACCACCGCGGCGTGCATTAGAGGAAGCGCGTGAAGCGGTGACACAGATTCTTGTCGATGAGTATCTGGAGGGGGAAGGTCTCGGTGAATTGGACGACATTACAGAGTGGTATGTCCTCTCGTGGCTTGTTCACGAGTCAGATACATTCAACTACGACGAGGGGCACCAATTAGGACTCGGGATTGGGGTTGATATCGACGATATCAAGCGATCAACCAAACTCTGGCGAAAGCGCCGAGGAGACATCAAATTGCGCGGTTACGACGATAGAGTTCAGAATATAACTCTCGCAAAAGAGGACCGTTCTAGCCGGAAACCAGTCGATCCAGATGCTATTTCATTCACAATTGCACTGGATGCGGTTCACGCGGCGATGCATGTTTACGAGAAGCAAGGTGAAGACGTTGCAATTGATTGGCTCAAAGAACGGAATTTCGATACGGATGCGCCGTTCAAAGCCACTCTAAAAGCACTCTTGCAGGTACTCCCGCAAGATCACTCTGAATGGGAAGCTGCTCGCGACCTCGCCTTAGGCCGGACCCATGACGCACTTGGTCTGGAATTCACCCCCACTGATTTCACTGACTCCTCGGAAAACACCCTAGAACAGAGCGAACTCGGTGACCACGCCTAATTCCAAACTCTTTCAGTATGACTAATCTACGTGATCGCGAGTGGCAGTCCATCTACGAGAGCAAACCGGAACAGGTGCGAGCCCACTTAGTCAAGGACTTCTACGAGCCCGCACTGGAACGCAGCCAGCAATACGACCGGATCGCGGGATACTTCTCCAGTACGGCACTCGCGGCTGCTGCCAACGGCATTCACGCCCTCGTCGAGAATGATGGTGAAATGCGTCTCATCGTTGGCACCGAACTTTACGAGTCAGACCGTCCGGTTCTAGAGACGCTAACCGACCGCCTTGAGGAAAACCTCGAGGACCTTGATGATGAACGCCTGGATGCGAATCTACGTATTCTCGCGCGTCTCCTCCGCGAGGGCCGGATCCACATCAAGGTCGCCTATCCACGCTCTCCCTCTCACGACTGGGAGATCTTCCATCCGAAAGTTGGACTCTTTCACGATAGCGACGGAAACACGATTTCGTTCGAAGGTAGCGTCAACGAGACGGTCGGCGGCTGGGCTCGCAACTACGAGCGGTTCAAAGTTCATCGGTCGTGGGTTCCTGAACAGGCGGACTACGTCGCCGGCGACGAGGAGACCTTCGAGCGGCTGTGGAGAGATGAACACCCCTTCGTCGAAGTGTATGATCTCCCCGATGCAATCGAAGAGGACATCATCGATTGGAAAGCCCCCGACACCGAGAGCGATCTCCAGGAAGCGATTCAGATCGCGAACGGTACAGCCCCGCCGACGGAGCGCGACAAAGCGAACATCATTCAGGATGGACCGTTCTCGCCGGGGGGACTCGCACTGGCCGAGGAAGCGAGCACGATCACGCCGTGGCCCCATCAACGAGTTGTCTCGGACACACTCGTCAATACGTATCCACAGAGCTTCTTGCTGTGTGACGAGGTGGGACTCGGGAAGACGATCGAGGCCGGTCTTACACTCTCCCGGCTTGGACTTACCGGTGAGCTTGAAACCGGGCTGTTGCTGGTTCCGGCGAGTCTGCAGCGGCAGTGGCAGGAAGAGCTCTGGGAGAAGTTCAACATCAACGCCGTCCGATTCGACCGGGACACAGCGGGCGATCACGTATTCCGGGACGTCCGCGGCCGCGACCACTATCCACCATCGGCAACGGACCTCGACCTCACCGGAGAGAGCGAATGGGCGGACAGCCCCATCTGGCGGTTCCTCTACGAACAACAGTCGACTGACGCCGATGCATCGTCGCCACTGGATGGGCCGACGGTCGTCATTATGTCCTGGCACACGGCTCGTCTCGACGACCGGTGGGATCAGGTCGCTCCCTTAGACCGGATATCCGACCGGTCTCGGAACGTCATCCCGGCAAGCTGTCGCGGACGCGACCACGATACGGAAGACCGGATGGGCGTGTGGGACGCCGTCATTGTTGACGAGGCGCACAACGCCCGGCGTGGCAGTAATTTCTACGCTCTTCTCGAACAGCTTCGCGATTATACCCACGCCTACTACCTCCTGACTGCTACCCCGATGCAATTGCACTCTGGCGAACTCTACGATCTGATGCAGTTGCTGGATCTTCCGGGTGGTTGGGATAACCGGGATACCTTCATGGAGTTCTTCGAAACCCGTGACGGGCTGTCGCAGGCCCTCAACGAGGTTCTCGACAACCCTAGTTCAGAGTCCGACGAAGCGGAGGCTTCCTGGGACACGCAAGCCACGCTCGATGGAATGGAACACCAAGACCGGCTCCCGACGGACCGACCATTCTCCTCAAAAGTCTTCCAGCACCTTGCAGACGAACTCGAGATCAATGAGGACGGACAGGACTGTGCCATTGCCAAAGAGTGTGTGCTGACCGCGTGCCGGCTCGCACGCGCCTATGGAGACGCCTACGACGGCTATCTTGCTCACGTCGACGACGCGATGGTAGACTACGATATCGACCGCTTCGAGGCGAGCGAGGATACGAAACTCAAACGGCTCCTCTATCCAGAAGACGCCGACGAGTGGTTGATGGCGTCCCGCAGCGACCGACAGGACGCACTTGACGAACTTTCCCCGGGCGGTTGGCGAGTCATCCGCGATGTTCTCGCGGAGTCCACACCCGTTGACGCGCTCATCCATCGGAATACACGGGATACACTCCGGAAGTACGAGGCGGTCGGTCTCCTCGATACGACCGTTCCGAACCGAAATCCCGAACAACGGAAAATCGAACTCACCGAGGAGACACGGGCGGTCTACGACCAGATCGACGAGTACACACGTGAATTCTACAAGCGAGCCCAACAGACTGACGAAGCCCAAACACGCGCCATCGGGTTCGTGATGACCACGTACCGGCAGCGACTCACGTCGAGTGTCTATGCGATCAGTCAGAGCCTGAGACACCGGCTTGAGACACTCCGGGCGCAACGAACCGTGCTTGCCGGTCGGGAGCGCGCTCGTGACCGGGACTACGGTGATGCGGAGCAGGTCGTCCTCGAAACGCTACAAAACGCTGATCTCGACGACGGGGACGTTCTGGATGAACTCGATGCTAGTAGCGACGACCTAGACCTCTCTGAACTCATCCCGAGCGTGACTGAAGAGGGGAAACAGCTTATCGAGGAAGAAATCGAGGCCCTGGAAGCGTTCGTCAACGACTTAGACTTGGTTGATACAGACCCGAAGATTCAGCAGCTGTACAACGACCTCGACGAGCTGGACCGGGCTGGCCACAACCGGGTGATTGTCTTCACGCAGTACGCGGACACAATGGACTTCATCCGGGACAGTCTCGCGGACCTTCTTGGAGCGACAATCGCAACGTACTCCGGTCGTGGCGGCGAGCTGTACGACCCCGATTCTGAAACGTGGGAGCACGTCGGGAAAGAGCGCGTGAAGCGTGAATTCTCACGTGATGATGGGCAGGTCGATATCCTCGTCTGTACCGACTCCGCGAGTGAGGGGCTAAACCTCCAGGAGTGTGGGGCGCTCATCAACTACGACCTGCCGTGGAACCCGATGCGAGTTGAACAGCGTATCGGTCGGATTGACCGTATCGGCCAACGATTCGACGAGATTCGTATTCTCAACTACAGCTACGAGGATACGGTTGAGACGGACATCTATGACCGCCTTGACGACCGGATTGGCCTCTTCGAAAACGTCGTCGGTGAGATGCAACCCATACTCTCCGGCGTCAGCCAACAGATTCGAGATGCGACCTTGAACGCCGACAGCGCTGACGACCAGTCTGCGGTCGAATCAGCTGACCGCGAGTTTTCTGAAGAACTCGAAGAACGCGATCAGGGCGATCGCGTCGATGTTGGAGAGTCACTCGAGGACGTCGACGACCTCGTCGCTCAGGATGTCGTCGACGAAGCAAAACTTGATGCGTGGCAGTCCTACAGTCACCCGGATCTCGTCGATGTCGGGGAGGAGGAATACGAGTATCAACCTCCGTTCGAGACACCGAGCCTCCAGTCAGTGTTGGTCGATAACGACGCTCTTGCCGAGGCCGGTGTCGAATTCACCCCAATTCACGAGATTGACTTCGAGTACGATGACGGGGATTTCGACTTTGCGGACAGTACGTACCGCCTCTCAGTAGGTGACGCACCGATTGAGGTCCCACCCGGGGATGGGGAACAGACCATTGCACAGGCTATTGCGACTGCTGCTGATGAAGTGGCGGTGACGTTCTCGGCTGTGTGTGCTGACGAGTTCCCATCGGTTCAGCATCTTGCGCCAGGTCATCCCCTTCTCGGGCAGATCCTCACAGTACTGCAGGATGTGAGTGAGGAGCCGTCGCGATTCCAACAGCGAATCGTGACCCGGCCAGATCAAGACCAGAAGCCAGTAGTTTGTGCGTGGGGGCGGGACGGCGTGTTTACCCGGATTGCAGGCGATGGGACAGTAGCTGAAAATGGACCGATGGATTCCCTTCCGACGTGGTGTGATCAATTCCTCGATAACCGAGAGAAGTCAACAAAGCAGCCACAGTAGCTGGGTAGTTTTGTAAGTATGGACTTCCCAGATGACCAATAGATGCCAAACACTGCTCTCGAAGCAAATCTCCGCGCTATCGGAGACGGTGCGAGACTGGAACAGTTAGCTGTTGACTTGCTTGGTCGAGAAGGATACGACGTCGATCCAACCGGCGTGAGGGGTCCGGATGGCGGGAGGGATGCACTTCTTGAGCGTTCGGGAAAATTTGGCGTGCTCCACTGTAGCGTGACCTCGAGTAATATTGAGGAGAAGATTCGATCAGATGCAAATTCAGCTGCTGATTACCCAGCGGAGTTCGATTTCTTCATATTTGCTACCACCACGGAGATTGCCGGCGTCAAACGTGACCGATTAGAGAACGAATTGGCGGATACGTACGGCTGGCGCGTCCACATCAAGGATTTTGCCCGATTGAGAAAAGATCTGATGGATGTCGACAACCACGATCTCGCCCAAGAACATCTCCATGTTGACCCTCAGAATGCTCTCGACGATCCAGAACAAGATATCGACGAATTATATGAGGCTCAACTCGCCCGATTACGGGATCGACAGCCACGCCACGGTGAATTAGTAGATGAAGAACCGATTGTGGCTGTCCATGTCATTCCCGTTGAGTCGGTTTCGGATCCTCCTGGAATGATCGCAACCGATCTCCCTGACCCACCAAAATACCGGTCACGGTCGGCTGGCTCCGAAGGTTTCGGTGATTTCGCAATTACCGCTCCGTATACGGAGCTGTCTGAAGGGAAATTTTCTGAGTACGTCTGTTTAGACGGTAATGGGTGGGTAGAAGCTGTAACAACCAAGCTGACTATGGAGCGGAACGGGAGGCACGGGATAGCGTGGTTCATCGATAAAGAGATCGTCTCCCTAATCGACCGCCTTCGGGAAATGTACCAGACTGCGGGCATCTACCCGCCGTTGTACGTATATATCACGATAATCGATGCAGCGAACTATCCGATTGAAAAACCACAACGAGTTGTCGGCCCAGACACCACCCGTCCGATCAGCGAGAATGTCTTCCAATTGAAGCGGGTGAAGATTGAATATTGGGACTCTAATATCGCGTTGGCCCTCCGCGAACCACTCTATCAGCTTTGGAACCGTATTGGCTGGCGAAACGGTTCGATACACTACTCGAAAAACAAGGATGGTACATTTGAGTGGGATCCATATCAGTCATAATCTAACCTGTTGATCAGGTAATGAACGAAATCAATCACCTCGGGAGGTTCTAACTGAAAAGATTCCTCTGCGTCTGGGACAGAATTATGTCACGGGAATTACTTTGCTTTTTGTATGGCTAATGGCTGTGATTTTCTTACCAGTCCATCCTTCGACGCACTTCAGTCTGAGGTATTTGGCTGGGTCGATGCGCAAGCAGGTGGTCACCCCGCTAGTATCCTCTACATTGAGAATAATGATCACCGAACGGACGAAATCGCTGACGCGTGGGCTGAGAATTACGAGCCGCTCCGGCTTCGGGTAACCGATCTCAATACTGTCGTCGGGGAATGCTACGAGCGGATCGCTGACCCGAGCTCTCTTCTGGATGCGCTGACTCGGCGCCGGTTAATCGATCGAGCGCTTCGAACTGTCGCTGACCGTGGTCTCTTGGACGATGCGCATCTCTACCGAGACCACTTCACCGATCTCATTACGGAACTGGAGGGAGAGGGCTACCACTCACCTGGAGCGGTTCGAACTCTCGTCGAGGATTCCCAGTTATCACCTGGAACCGCTGATCTGGTCGCGACCGTGTATGAGGAGTTCTACGAGCTCCGCCGAGAAGGTGTCGGGGATGACGTGTACACCCTTAGTGAGGCGTACCGGACGGTCCTCGATAGCGGAGCTTCCCTTACGGAGATCTTCCCTCACGTCGACGTCGTCGTAATTTCTGGATTCTACGACCTGTCCCACCACGAGAAGGGTTTTCTTCAGCGACTAGCCACCGCGTTCCCCGTCTATATCTCGCTCCCCCTGGCCGATACGGAAACGCCGGCCGACGGCGCAAACCAGATCACTGCTGACGCGATGGAGACGTACCAGGCAATTGCTGGCCCACCGACCGCTGTCACTCCCGATTCTCCGAGTTCACTCATCGACGCTGCTGGTAAGCTCTATACGCCAACTCCAGGAGTTGACGAGGATACGGCTCCTCCCGATCAGCTTCAATGGTACAGCGCCCCCACACCAGATCGAGAGGTTAGACAAGTTGCTCGAAGGGTGCGGAAACAGCTCGCGGACGGCGCCGACCCTAACGACATCCTGGTTGTCATTCCGGGTCTAATCTCGTATCAGGAGCAAGTCGCCGACGTATTCGAGGCCGCTGGTATCCAGTCGGTCGGGTTTGCGAACAAGCTGCTGTATCAGACGTATGCTGGGCGGGCAATGCTCGATCTGGTTGAACTCTGTGTCGACGACCCACGCACAGATACGGTAGCTCGTCTCGCGACGAACCCGCTCGTGACTCTTGGAGGTGCCACCGACGACGTTGATCGGTCCGCTGTTGCTGACCTTGCCCGCCGTCTTCCGACAGTCGATACTGACCGACTTCTCGAGGAACTCGACGATGCCTCCGCTGAGGTGTTGGAGAACCTTTTCCAGGTCGCCGACGATGCTGAGGTCGCGGAGGCCGACGACGTCGTTGAAGCCGTGCGAACTGTGTTCGAAACCGTCGACCTCTCTGAAAACGTCGACTCTATCGAAGAAGATGCGGCGTCATTCGATGCCCGAATGGAAGTCGCGTCCTACAATCGGGTCGAGAGGGTGCTTGACGCCGTCGAATTCGTGGCTGAGCGCTTTGGGATGGACGAGCCAATCGACGAAGTGGCCGATGCACTTGAGAAGGTGCGGGTCCCCCCACCGAGTCAATCTACACAGGAGGTCGTCGAGATCGTTGGTCCACGCGATGCCTACATGCAGTCCTATTCGCACCTGTATTTCGTCGGGTTGACCGAGCAGGACTTCCCCGTCGAGAATGATCGACCGCTCTTTTTCGAGCGACTGTTCGACGACATTCCTGACCTCTCGTTCACCGATGATCGAGCCGAGGCCCGCTACCAGTTTGCTACCTTGCTCTCAGGTGCGGAGAGCGTCTACATTACGACCCCCGAGACATCATTTGATGACGATGACCTGCTTGAGTCGTCGATTCTCGATGAACTCGCTCGAGTAACTGGCCTTGAGCCAACGCCTGATGATCTTGGGAATGCCGTTCCCGAAGACGTCCAGCGTGCCCTTCGTCATCACCGAGATAGGGAGGCACGGGAGGAAGCCGTTATGCACGCTGCTGACTCCGGAGTATTCTCGCGACAGCAGGCCGAGCGCGTCATGGCGGGTGCGAGGTGCGCTGAAAGTCGGGCTGACGCCGGACTAACCGCCCACGACGCACAGCTTGACCCCGAGTTGGTCTCGGAACTCCACGGTGAACGTGGGCCGTACAGCCCGACGCAGCTGAAAGATAACGCTCAGTGTGGGTACGCCTACTACATGAAACGGATCCTTGGTATCGAAGCGCCGGACGAGTTCCATCTCGAGCCTCAGAAAGTTGATCTTGGGAGCCTCGTCCACGATATCTTCGAGGAGTTCTATCGCGGGCTCCAGGATGACCACGGCGATCCAGTTGACCTCAGTGAATATGACCGGGGAGTCCTCGAAGAACAGCTGTTAGAGCAGACACGAGATAGCCTTGCGGACTCCGATATCGACTTCGACGACGTGTTCTATAAACGGTGGCTGGAGCAGCTCCTTGCTGGGCTCGCGACGCCCGACGTGAACGAGTACTTCGGTGACGGGCGACCTCATCAGGGAATCGATCAGGGACTCTTCGTCCGGTTCCTTGATGCGGAGCACGACGACAACGATGATATTCCGGCATGGTTTGAGGTGCCGATGGACTTCTCCGATTCGGAAGAGGGCGAGATCACGGTGACGACACCGGATGGAAGAGAGATATCCGTCGGTGGATTCATCGACCGCGTGAGTCTTCGCGAACAGGACGATGGTACCATCGATGGATTGGTTCACGACTACAAGACGAGCGACCCGGACACCATTCAGACAATCGACGGTATCGAATTTCAGCTTCCTCTCTATACCCTTGCGACCCGAGCTGAACTAGCAGCCCAATACGGAGATACACTTGGCAGTGTGGACGGAGAATTCTATGTAACGGAGCCGCCGACGGAGGTTACCCGGAAGTGGAGTCTTCGATACTACCTTGAACGGAACGATGGAACTAACGAGGACTATGAGCGATTCCTCACAGAAACTGTCCCGTCGCGGGTTGGCGAGATAGCTGAGGGTATCGAGAATGGTGCCTTCCAAACGACCACGCTTTCGCCGAAAGAAGCCGGCTGTCACTACTGTGACTATCGGGACATCTGCGATGTTCGACACCACCAACGTCAAGAGATAATCCAAGAGATGGATCGCTCCGGTTCGTCCGGTTATATCCCACAGAGGGCGCGAGATGGGTCGTTCCTGGATACGCTCGGGGGTGCGGACGAATGACGGGGATCGACGATACGCCGGCGTCGACGTACGACGAAGATGAGGAGGAGCTTTCCCCGACAACTGAACAGGAGGAAGCTCTGGAACTCGATCAGAATATCGCGATTACCGCTGGGGCAGGCACTGGAAAGACGACGACCTTGACTCTCCGTTACCTCGAGATGTTGGAGTCAGATCCCGGCATCGGGCCCGAGAACATCGCGACGATCACGTTTACGAACGATGCCGCGAATGAGATGCAGGAGCGTATCCGGGAAGAAGTAGCTGAGCGTCTCAGTGAGGCCCCGGAATCAGACGAGTACGACTACAGTCGATGGCGCAGCATCAAGGACGAATTAGAAAACGGATATATTCACACCATCCACGGGTTCTGTTCTCGGCTGCTCCGTGAGTACGTCGTCGAAGCCCCGGTCCAACCCGAGTTTGACACGCTGGACGAGGCTGATTCCAAGGTGTTGATGCAGGAGGTGGTCCGGGAGACTATCGACGCTCGTTGGGGGGCGAATGAGGACATTCGTCGTCTCGCTCGTCTCTGGAATCGGGATTCGCTCGAGCAGGTCCTCGTCGGTCTGCTTGAGAGCCGGCCGAGGAGTACCGAATGGGCGACTCGCTGGGAGGGATCGACAGTAGATGAATACCTCGATCACATCTGGTCGACCTTCTATCCCATAGATAGGGGTACAGCGGAAGAACTACTCAAAGAAGAATCCGTACAGGAGGCTCTCCATACGATCTGCGGACTTCACGATGAAGAGTTAGAGATTGATCCTGACGACAAGGGAATGCAGTTTATGCAGGATGTGACTCGTGTCGTGCGAGACACGGGAGTTCATACCAACGATGCAGAAGGATACCATTGGCAACGGGCACTCGATTCTCTCTGCGATCACCTGACTTCTAACAGTGGTGAACGATACACTGGACGACAACGGTTCCGCTACAGAGGATCCAAGAGCAATTGGAGCGCTCACGAGGAAGAGCAAGAGCAGCTTGATGCTGCTGTCTCCGCTCTACTTGATGGCCTCAACCCCGAGGAGAGGGATTTCATCGGCGGTCTCGATACCGAATGGAACAGTAGTCACTACGTCCTGAGCCTTGCTCGGCTCTACTCCACCGTTCTGGACGAATATAGACAGACGAAATCGGAACAGAATGCTCTCGACTATCACGACCTCATCCAGACCTGCATCGACTTCCTGAACGCGGACGACCGTCTCTGCGAGCAAGTTCAGTCACAGTTCGAGTACGTAATGGTCGACGAGATGCAGGATACTGACCTGCTCCAGTGGGAGTTAATCAAACTATTGACTGCCGGTGACACCGATGATTTTGATGCTCAGAACGTCTTCCTGGTCGGCGACGAGAAGCAGAGCATCTACCGATTCCGCGGCGCCGACGTGACCACCTTCGGTTCGGCTCGTGAGGACCTCGCTGCGGCTAATCCGGACGATGTCGAGACCACCAAGCAGCTCAGAGGCAATTTCCGCACGATTCAGGAGACGCGAGAGTTCCTGAACGCGCTCTTCGACGAGGTATTCGAGCCGATGGATGACGAGTACCGCGACTACGAAGCCAAGCCTCAGGCACTTACGGATGAACGCCGGCAGGGACGCGATGTTACCGGTTCGGTCGAGTACCTGCTCGTGCCTGACGAGGACGTCCCGGAACTCCACGATACCGACTACCTGAACCAAACGCCTCGATTCGCTGGGCACGGCGAACGAGAGGCTCACGCGCTTGCTAGCCGTCTCACCTCGTTCCTGGACGATCCACCGGAAATCTACGATGACGACGAGGAATGTCTTAGACCTGCGAAACCCGAGGACATCACCATCCTGTTGCGCGCTCGCACCCGGCTCAAGGAGCACGAACGGGCGCTGGATGAATGCGGGATTCCGTATACTGTCGTGTCGGGTACTGGGTTCTGGGACGCCCCCGAGATCACAGGCTTAGTCAATCTGTTCACGTTCTTCGAGAACCCGGAGGACGACATCGCTCTCTACGGTGTCCTCCGGTCGCCACTGTTTGGCTTTCCTGATGAGGATCTTGCGCGACTCCACTCCGAGGATCAGCCACTCTGGGCCGCTCTCCAGACAGCTGAGGACGACCTCGGAGACGCTGCCCGGCTCTTGGACGAGTGGAGACAGATCGCAGCTGTCACCGACGATGTAACGGCTGACACGACTGTTCCGTGGGGTACGTTGCTCTCTCGGATTATCGACGATACCGGATTTATCGCTAGTGTCGGGGCAGATGAACGCCCGCGACAGGCGGCAGTGAATATAAACAAGTTCCGCGAACAGGTTCGCGCCTGGGAAGAAGGTGGCGTCAAGACGGTCTCGGAACTTCTCACGCGAATCGACCGTCGGAAGGAGATTGAATCCCACGCTGACGAGGCGACTATTCCCGAAGATGCCGACGGCGTCCAGATTCGGACAATCCACTCGGCGAAAGGGCTTGAGTTCCCTATCGTCGCAATACCAGAAGTGGGCACCGAATTCAACTTCCAGGGGGACGTCGACGACTACGGGAAAGTCTATCTCGACGAGCTTGACGTCGGGGATGGCGAGTCAGAACCGGTGCTTGGTCTGAAAGCTCCGTCAGCCGATGATCCCTATGAGCACCAGAACACGCTCGCTCGGACGCGGCTTCAAGAGGAGGTCAGGATGCAGGAGCGAGCCGAACTGAAGCGTCTCCTCTACGTCGCAGCGACGCGAACTCGTGACCACCTGCTCTTCAGCGGCGTTCACTCTATCGACGCTGATGAGGAGGATGGCTTAGGGTTAGGTGACCCGAATGACGCCGCGGATGCACGATACTGGCGTGATTGGCTCCAACCAATTCTCTTGGAAGACGAGGACGGTGATGCAGGACACATCTTGAGCCAGCTCTCCGTCGGAGCAGAACATACGACCACTATCAGTGGGAGTGAATACACAGTTCGAGTTCCAACCGCTCCTGTCCACGATTGGGACGCGTCAGCGGCAACTGAGCGCGACTACCCCCAAATCGACATTCCTGCTCCAGAGGTATCCACTCCCCCGACGTCGATTACGGCAACCAATTTTGCGAAGGCACTCTCTCCGGATGATGCAGCAGTCTATACCGACGAACTTGAGGAGGATGCCGCGAGTCTCGAAACGGATGGTCTTCAGGCCAACCATCTGGGCACGATCGTCCACAAACTCTGTGAGCTACGACCTGATCGAGACCGGTGGCGCTCCATCGCGGCTCGGCTAGGTTCTGCTTTGGATGATACGGTGACTGATGGGGATTTGGATCGGATCGAAGAGTATACTGAGCGCTGCCTACAGTTCCGTGATGACGTCGTCGACGACGAGTCGCCGACGACTATTCACGAGGAACTCTCGGTTGTGACGCGATTGGAGGCCGGCCGAATCGTCGGCGATATCGACCTGCTCTTGGTCACTCCAGACAGCTACCACGTTATCGACTACAAGACGAACGACACCTCTCAACGATCAGTCGACGACCTCGCAGAGAAGTACTGGCCCCAGCTCGAAGTGTATGTAGCTGCCCTCCACCAGAACGACGATTCCCGAATCGTTCACACCACGCTGTACTTTGCCGACGCTGATGAGCATCGGACCACGACCCACGACATGCTTTCGTTGGATATTCTTGGTGAAGACCTGAATACACAGCTTGAGGGATTAACGCAGTCCGACGGCGCCGCAGTCCGAGAAGAATCGAGCAATTTCTGAGCCAGTCCAGGCTCACTAACGCTATTCCTGCTCTGGAACCCCTCTACGCCCAATTCCTATTCTCAACCCTCGGAATTTAAAGCGAAAACTTATATCACTCGACAAGGCGTACACACGTAATAGCGTATGACTCGATGGCGAGCGAAGCGCCGGTACGAGGCAAACCGGCGGTTCGGCGAGCGTGCAGATGAGGCGCTTGTAGCCATCTCTATCCTCAAAGCCAAGCGTGACGGCATCGACCTCGAGCAGAGTGGGGACGACTTGCGAGCAAAACTCGAATCGGGCCGCCACCTACTTGAGCAAATTCGCGACGCGCTCGATGAAGATCCCGACGCTGATCCGTACGAATTAGCCATCGCTGAGCAGATTCAGGAGAATGCGATTACTGCAAGCTCCCGGTTGGTCGGCGATTTCGAGGACCTGATTGAGGTCATGGAAGCCGCTGAAGAGACTCTCACCTATCAACAGGGTCTTGACGATGTCCGTGAACAGTTGAAGGAGATCTCGGAGACTGCGAACCGCACTTCTCGAGATAGTATCAATCGTATGCGGGGTACTCTTGCCGACGGAACTCGCTGAGTCCCAGGTCGCGTATCTTCGGGGCAAATTCGAGGCCGCCCGCGAGGTCTTGGATACTCCCGATACTCGGATACCTGCGACAGATTCGATACACAGCTCCGTCGAAGATGGATTCGATAATATCGAGGAAACGCGTTTTCTCTACGAGCGTGCATACGATCAAGAACCGGATGCAGAAGCGACCCACGAACTGTATGAAGAGTACCTAGAGGCCATCGATACAGTTGCCCTGGAACTCCAGGTTTTGGAGGTTGAACTTGTATACTTAGATCTGCATCAGTATCAACGCCACTCGGTAACATCTGGTCGTCTCAACCACGCGTCATCCCTCTCGTCGGAACTCGCGGACGCATTTGGAATGGATATAACCGTCCTCCCGGTAATCTGGGATGGATTTGCGATTGATCCTCTCGATGAGAATCTCCCTGCTACCGGTGATTTGAGCCAAATTTATGTTCTCATCCTCCCCAGAACTCAGAGCGATCCAGAGTTCTATGCGCCCATAATTGCCCACGAGCTGGCTCACGCAGCCTTGGACCGTCAGGAAGACCTGAAGGCGGATTTCTATAATGTTCTGAGAGACGTTCAGCGGCGAACTCGTCAAGAGATCGATGATGAGACCCACTTTGCACGCTCTTGGCGGACTTGGTTCGAGGAACTGTTTTGTGACGCTTGTGGAGTATTAACCTTCGGACCGGCCTATCTCTCCTCGCTAGCCAGGCATCTTTACCACCCGAATCCGTACTATATCGAGAGCGATACCGACAGAGATCTCCATCCACCACCTGCACTTCGATTTGATCTCGTGATGGACCTCTCTGAGGAGTTCTTCCCTGACCTTCTGGATGGGATTCGTGACGACCGTATCGCGTTCGAGCGCCATCTCGATGCACTAGAACACAGTCGACCGCGAATCTACGACACCTACGACTACGGTGAGCTCAGGACGTTCATCACCCAAGAGGTCCCGGCATCGGTCGATCATGATCTCGAGGCACTCGTCGACGACATCACAGCGGGTGTGACTCCCGATGACCAGCCGGAGCGGTCTCACCGGTTAGCCGCAAACCAATATTGGCTGGATACCTATCCACCTTAGAACGGCGGGTAGGTGAGGCGCGAGACTCGGTCGTGACTGAGACGACTATTCATTCTCCGCGTGAGGTACACCGTGAGAGGGTCTTTGATCCCCTTTGAAGGAGCGCCCCAGTTCAGTTCCGAGAGATAGAACGCATCTCGCCCGACTGAGTACATGTCGAAATTTCCCTCTTCAACGGAAATCTCACAGAGAATCGGCTGCGGGGTCCCTTCGCCTAGTCGGGGTGCATCGGTCGTGACGATCAGAACGGTCTCGTCATCCAGCTGAGCATACGAACCCATATCCGGCATTCCGTCGTCGTCGTAGATACGATAGGTGGGAGAATGTTGGACGTCGACGCCTACCCATTCGAATGACTCAGTCACGTAGTTATTTGATTTCAGATACTCTACCCCCTCTTTGAGGCCTGCAATCTCATCGTCGCCGAGGTACCCGTTTCGGTGAATCGTGAGGGAACTCAATCGATCGAACCCAGAGCGAGGATCGTTGACCGCACCCTGAACGGCCCGAATCAGAATCTGCTTCGCCATTCCCTGATTCGTTACCGTACTTCGGCCGGTCGGATTCGTCTCCTCTGTTTGATAGAGAATCTGGTTGTCAGTGCCCGAGACTACTACTCCACTAGCAACCGTTCGGTCACGACCTGTTACGCTAAGCCCGAGGTAGGCGTCTGTATCGAGCTGATTCTCGATGCTGAATGGAATCACCCCCAGCTTAACCCCTAACCCGACTGCCGTGTTCGAAATGACATCGGCCTCGTGTCCCGACCGCTGGGCGCTTCGCAGATTCGTTGCGGTTAACGATTGGAGCGGCTTCCCGTCCAGTATCTCGATCAATTTGTGGTAGACATCTTCGTCGTATTCGGGGAGATACCCAAAGCCAGCGTCGACATCCTCAAGCGAGCGTTGCCATTCTTCGACCTCTCGCGGGTCCTCGTAGTTGACTCTTCCAGGCCGATCCGAGAGGATGAGTCCAAGGTGTTCCTCAACATATTCTCGCACCTGCTGATAGGCACTGAGCGCTTCGTCTTCCGTCCCCTCTGGGAAGAGGACAGCCACACTGAAATCCTGGTCAAACGTGCGTCGAGGGCCGACTTCCTCGAGATACCCCTGCTTTGCTGGGTTCCAGTATTCTTGGGTGAGCTCGCTGCCGTTAAAGCTGATGTTCGGCCGCCCAATTGCCATCTCCGTTGAAGGGTCGTCGCCAAACGTCAGTACCGGATAACCGTATGCGCTGATCCCGTCGCGTACCGGGGATGGGCTAATGTCGGTCTGGATAGAGCCGATACTGATGTCGCCGATCAGCTCACGGAAATCTTCGACTTTCTGCCATCGCTCTTGAGGCCCGAACGTCGCTCGTTGGCTGATTTCGTCCGGGCGATCTTCAGACGGTGCAAACAGGAGTAACGACGGGGCAGCTGGATACCAATCACTATTGCCGTACTGGATTTTGACGGTCGGTTCAGATGGATCGATTCTGTCGGCATATTCTTTCCCATGCCGGCTCTCGATTTCGTCTAGTGTCTCGTTGTCGAACCGACCAGGTGGAATCTCGGAGACTGTCGTGTTCTCAAAGACTCCCGTGACAGTGCAAGAAGCCCGATCCGAGGTTTGGTAAATGAATGTACGACCGACGAGTTCGTCGTTTACTCGATCTATCCCCCAGGCAGGATCATTTAGATAGTCAGCTAGCGTCCGTGATCCGAATGCACCTAACGTCGGATCTAATGTGATGAGAGGTCGGTCGTGATGACTAATTCGCACTTCGACGCCGGGATGGACGTCGTACCCTTCGATACGCGCCTCTCGATCCTCGTGATAGAACGTGTTCTTCGTCGAGTCGTACCAGTAATCGTCCGTCTCGAGATCGTCCTTCAGTTCATCGATAAGCGCTTCCTGTAGAACCTTGAAATCACTCCACTCAGAGAAATCGAGATCAGATTCATGTGCGAATTCCAGCTCCGCTCCGTCCGCTGATTGAATCGTTCCGTAATCCCGCTCGGCGCCGATTACTGCGATATAATGTCGACCGCCCTGGTTGTACCAACGTGCTCTTCCACCTACATTCCTCTCGAGGATTGTGGCGTGGGCATTGAGGAGGGAGTAGTTATCGTTGGGCTGGGGATCGATATCATAGAGGTCCGCGGTTACTGACGGCACGTCGATCTCAAACGAATTGATGAACCGACCCATTGTCTTCTGTTCCCTGTTGACAGGATATAATACCCCGCGGTTCTCCGTTGAGCTCCTACTGATTGAGGTGAGAAAGTCGAGCTAATCATGGCACGAAGTACTTATGGATCCCCTCCGGACGCAACGTATGGGCCTGTTTGAGACCCTCTTTAGCTCATCCACCGGTGATTCTGTCCCGCAGGCACAGCAGCCAGGTCAACACGAAATTTTCCCAGAGGAGAAATATACCGTCGCTTACGCTGTAGCTGCCCGGCCTGAGGAACTTCAAGCGTTGGAACAACTTCTGGAAGCTGACCAGAACTCTCCCACTGCTTTAGAAGCAGAGCCCTTCCTTCGGGATATAATTGAGGATATGGAGCATGACCGAGACTATTCTCTTCGCCTTCGCACCTCCGGGGAGGAGCTCGTAGACGATATCCGTGAACTCATAGAGCATTGGGACAATCAGGTAGATGAGCAGATAGGGACGATTTGGTGGCCTATTGGAGCAGATACGACGTTCAGGTTGTACCTCCATTATTTGGAACTCCGTGCTGATGCGGAGGACGACCAATTTTCGTTCCCGGAGTCCGCTGGTCAGGTTCATACTCTCGTCCAGCGTGGTCTTAGTGCAATGGACGATGATGACGACTCGAATCTCGCTGTAGTCCACAAGCGAGACATTCCATGGGAAGAACCAGCTGAGGACAGCTGATCCAGTTCGCTCCTTTGCAAAGAGACCAATTAATTGTATCCAGTATCAAACCCAGTTATGGTAGAAATCTCAGACTCCCTGTGTTCGCTTTTCACTGCGAAAATTAAGGAGGAGGATGGCACATTCGTCATCAAGATTCCTCCGAATGAGATCAAGCACGGGGCGCTGACCGGTGATGAAACGTACCGCATCGCTCTCCTTGATTCCTCCTCCGAAGCTGAATCAACATCTCCACAGGCCCCACGGCATCCCGCCTCTCAGGGGAGCACGAGCCATGATTCATCTGGTCCTCCTGTTGATGAGGGAGAAGTGCGCGACGTGACAATCGAAACCGTCGGTGATCAAGGAGACGGTATTGCGAAAGTCGAACGGGGGTACGTCGTGATCGTTCCCGGCGCTCAGCCCGGCGACGAGCCAACAGTCGAAATCGAACAAGTTCAGGAGAATGTCGCGTTTGCGAGCATCGTCGATAATGATCCGCGGGCGGTCTAACTGTTCTCTCTGAGCCAGCTTCCTTCTCGGTAAACCATCGGTGTGAGGGGGCTCCGTTCGAGTTTGTCTGATGGAGGTGATTTTGAAAGTCACGTTACGCCCTCTCCGTTCGTTCACGATGGCACAACCTTCCAAAGCCGAAATTCAATCTATGACAAAAGAACCGATTGAGGTACTCGACGACCTGGCCGACCAGGTCGCCGATGAGTTCGAGGCGTATAGACAGCCGGACGAGTTCAAGGATGTCTCGCTCGTGATTGAGAATAGTGACGAGGAGTATCCGACGCTGATCGTCCACGTCGATAGGGAGGATGCGGAGTCCCTTGCCGACCGTATTGATGAGTTCCTCCGCGAGCACGGTGCTCGTACTGAACGGGAACGACATTCAGATACGGACGTCCGCGTGTTAACGACGGTCGACTGACACTCCCCTCCAATTTTTTTGATCGACTGTAAACACCCTTGTAGAGGGCCGCATATTTGCTTCCGATAAACGAGATCCCGACCACTTCAGCTCAGGTGATCAATCTGCGCAGACAGATACTCTTGAAGGGCAGTGACCGTTTCTTCTGAGACAGCTGAGGCCCCGAAGTCACTCCGAAAACCGTGTTTGAGCTCGTCGCTCTCTAAGATTTCCAGTCCACGCTCAAGTTGCTCCTGGAGCGCATCGTCGTCCCCTCGCCGTAGGTGGGGTGTGACAGCATCAAGGTCGATCTCTTCTGCCACTGCTAGGACGTCCCGAAGATCCGTTTCCCTGCCGCTGTGGAGCTTTGCCGCCACGAGGACTGCCCCATCGATGACTCTGGCCGTCGTCGTCACTGTACCCCCGCTCACCTCCTGTTGGTGGCTGTGGTCGTACAGGTGGTCGAACGACCACTGTGCCTCCGTCTGGCGACACCCGAGTCCGTTTACCAGAAGATCGAAGCCGATCGGCTGCTGCGGCGTGAGCCGCTTCTCGTACTCGATTACTTCGGTGTCGTAGAACCATTTCTTGGCGTGGCTGTCCGTTTCCTCGAAGTCCCGATATTCGAGGAACTCGGCGAAGTCCGTCTTGGAGTCCGATGCGACGACGATATCGAGGTCCGTGGAGAAGCGAGCATTGAACGCTGAGACCGCGTACCCGCCGACAAGGACGTAATCGTGGCCCTCTTGGGTGAGTTCCTCGAGCAGTTCGATGAGCGCGTCACTTCGGTTGTTGAAGCTCATGGCTGTGCGCGTTCGGTCTCTTGATACGTGACGCCGAGGTCGAGGTCCTCGTACATCCGGTCGAGCATCGCCAGCGCCGACTGGAACTGGGCATAGTTCTCGCGCATATACTCGATCGTCTCGGTTCTCGGGATGACCGGGTACCCTTCGACGTGCTCAATGTCGAGTGACGCGCGTGGCTCGAGGACGATCTGCAGCGGTCCGTCCAGCTCGTCTCGGGGCTGTCGCTCGAATGCGGTGGGAAGGTCGAAGGACTCAAAGAACGCCTCCCAGGCGTCGACGTTCCGCTCACGGACGGCCAGGAACAGCGGATAGTCATCCGGATTCCGCCCAACTTGGTAGCCGCCTTGGGTCCACACGTAGACGGCGTCGATCCGCGTGAACGCAAACGGCCAGTCGCCGAATTGTGGGATGACGTAGGACTCCTCGATGGTGGGTGGGCTGACGCTGGCGCTGGCAGCGACGAGCTCACGCGCTGCGTCGCGTACGCGCTCGTCGACGACAGTGAGGCCGTCGTCATAGGTGACGTAGCCCGCGTCTTCGAGCCGATTGACGGCCTGTCTCACCGTCTCGTACGGTGTATGGAGGTGTTGAGCGACACGGCGGATGGAGTCGCCGCCCTCGGTGGCGAGGATGATCTGCGCCGCCGTGTCGTCGAGAACCTCGTACATCTGACGATTACCAGTAATCCGGTAACAGTTAAAAGCCTTACTGGACTTCCGGTTAGAGTGATTCCGACTGAGCTGGACCACTCCGGTTTCTCATAATGAATGGCTAGACTATGTCGATATCTCACGCTTTCTGCATAATTTGGATAATGTAAACAATGTAGGTTGCATGTATTGCGCTCATTGGCGCTTGCTGGAGGTAGCGATAATTGTGATAGATTTGAACGAATTGTAGATAATGCAGATTATGTAGATTTCGTGTAGTTGGTAAAGATCGGGGCGAATGAAGATTGGGTGGACAATCCACATAATGCGCAAAATGTAGGTTGTGTGGATAGCGCACCCAATTTGTCTGACGCAGAATTATGGTGGGTGAGCTTCATTTGCCGCGTATGAGCAGGACAAAACCCACATTATCAACGATACGTGCGCAATCTTCAATATCTACACAATGCAAACTGCCTACAAAATGTGCAAAATCCACCTTTTGCGGGGTGCTGACCCATGAGTGCTGACGAGTTTGAAGGGCTTCCCGGAGCAGCAGTCTCGTTGCTTAAGGGCGGCGTAGGAAAATCCACGATCGCACTCAACATCGCTGACCGACTCGCTGCTCGCGGCCATGAGACGGTACTACTGGATCTGGATAAGGACGGGCACATGACGACCCAGCTTGGGTACGACGATGCGTACGACCGAAATGCTAACCTCGGTGACGCCCTCATCGATGGTGAAGATCCCGAAGAACTGCTTATTGAGACGGACTTCGGTGTTCACCTCCTCCCGTCGAGCAACGAGCTCGAGAACGTTGAGACGAGGCTGAAGGACGAACGGTTCGCAGACGTGAAGCTTCGGAGGAACGTCGTCGATCCGCTCATCCAAAACGGATACGACTACGTGATAATCGATGCCGCAGGCGGCCGTGGGAAACTCTCCGATAATGCCCTCATCGCCGTCCAGCGCGTCATAATCCCGTTGATCCCACGTGCTGGGTCGATTAACGGCCTCAACAAGATGATTGAACGCCAGATTTCTCCAATTCGGCAGAATATCGGGTTAGATATTCTCGCAGTTACCCCAAATATGATTCGAGAAACAATGGGGCAACGCAACGAGCACCGGACTCTCGTTGAAAATCTTAACCGAGAGTTCGGTTCGTTCGTCCCTGAGTACGCTCGTGTGGACCCGGAAATCTTCGATGCCCTCGATGACTCGGGACGCACCATCGAGAGTATTCCGAAGCCAGGAATTCGCGAACGAACCGCGATCTCTCGCGCTTTCAAGCAAGGAATGCCCGTCTCGGAGTTCGACGAAGATTGTGACCAGATCCCGAATTTCGACCACTTAGCGGATCTCGTGGAGGAACAAAGCCATGCCTAATGAGGACGATCGTTTCGGGGACGTCGCTGAACAGCTCAAACAGACGGAAGAAGGAGTAGAATCGGACGACGACGAACGTACTGATACCGAGGATGAACCGCAAGCGGAGGAGGAGATAACTACTGAAGACACAGAGTGGGGGACTGAGTCCGTACCTGATCAGGATGAGGAGGATGTGGACGAATCCACTGGTGGACCGGCCTTCTCCTTTGACGAGACCGATATGCACGGCTTCTATGTCCGGGATGAGACGTGGAATGGCGTTACTCGGATGCGATCTTCGGTAACTGCCGCGTGCTCAATGTTTGATGTCCCCGAGTTTGAGGGAAGAGAGTTCCAAGATGCGTGTCTCCGGGTGATTGCAGATCTCGGTGACGAGGTTGCTCTCCAGATACTCCGAGAACGTGGTATCGAAGCTGATGAGGACCGTGTTCAGGAAATTGTGGAGATGCTGAGTGAGCAGGCCACAAACGACTAATCTTGAATCCGACCGATTTTCCCATTATTTGGATATCGGATATATTGTACACAATGTAGATAATGTAAATGTCCATCCGCTTGCTGTCCTGCGATTATTCTCTGCACTGGATACCGACAGTGGTTCCCCTGATTCCAACAAAGTAGGGTAGATATCGGTTGGTTCCCACTCGGTTTCGAGATACGAACGGCAAAATAGGCGGTCGAGCTTCTACCAGATACAGAGAACTACCAGAACAGCAAGAAGAATCGGCGATTCAGACGAGTGCCGGACAGCGCCGCCGCTCACGAGTTAGCAAACCGAAGGAAGGCGCGGCGTCAGTGCGGCGGTGGCTTCGACCCGAGACCGAACATGCCCTCCGCGACCGCCAGGAACCGGCTAGCCGTCACGAGCGGCGTGTAGTCGGGATCGTCTTCGACGGATAGCTTCACCAGAAGGTCAACCAGCCGCCAGCAGTTGCACAGCGTACACGCGAACATGAACCCGAAGAACCGGAGAACCGGGTCTTTACTGCCCGAACGCGGCAGGAAGTGACCGACCTTCTTGTAGCCGTTCTCGATCCCCCACCGGTTGCCGTAATTACGAACCATCCGCGCAGCGGCGTGTATCTGCTCTTCCTCCGGAATCGTGTCCCGGTTCCGTCCACCGCGCTTGTTCGCCAGCGGGTGGTTCGTCTCGAAGACGACATACTGCTCAGCACCGTCGATGTCGTCCTCGCTGAGCCCTTCTTCCTCTTCCTGCTCGCGGATGTCGTCCACGAGAGAGTCGAACGGGGACTGGTCGGGAAGTTCGTCACCACCGGCCTCTTGGAAGTCGGAGAGGAGTTCCTGGCGAAGCTCGGACGGGCCGTCATCCTCGTCTTCGTCCTCTTCGTCGGCGAGCACGTGCGGGACGTAGATCGTTTTCCGCGTCGGCATTCCGGGGCGGTCTTCCTCTTCGACGATTCGGACGGTCTCGCGGTTGTCCCACATCTCGCGCATCCGCTTCTTGTCGTCCGTGTCGCGGCTCTTCTTGTTGAGGTAGTACGTGGAGTGTTTCTCCGCCGAGTTCTTCGCTGCTTCCGAGTCGAACCCGGCGTCCATCATCACGATCTCCGGGTCGTGGAGCAGGTCGTTCGCCGTCGCCATCAGTTCGTCCACGATCTCCCCCTTGGTCATGCCGCGCTTCACCGGGATCGCATCGAGGATCAGCGGCACGTCGAGGCCGACGACCTGGACGGTCGCCCACTGGAAGTAGTGTTGTGTGCGCGTGTCGTTGTCGTTCTTATAGCCGAGAATCCAGTCTTCGGCGTTGCTCCCGTCGGCGTTCCGTTCGACCTCGCCCGTCCACGGGTGCCCCTTCGTCTGGTCGATAGCGACCTTCATCTTCCCGACCAGTTCGCCCTCGCGGCGAGCCTCCTTGATGAGGTCGCGGGTCACCTCCTGGTGCAGCTCGCGTACCTCCTCGATGGTGAACTTCTTGAGTTCCCGCCGGTGGGTCGAAGCGTACTGCACGCGCTCGTGGCCGGACTTCGCCATCATGTTCCCGAGACCGGATTCGGGGAACACGTCGTCGCTGCTCGTGGCGAGATAGGCGTGGCCATCGAAGAAGTTCGCTTCCGGAATCTGCCAGTTGTGGTGACGCTTCAGATGCCAGTGCCGGAGTACCATCGGGCGTGCGTGATCCCACACGTCGGCGGTTTTCTCGATGGTCAGATCACGAACGGTCGGGTGATCTTCAGTTGGTTCTTCAGTCTCTATATTTTCCTCGGGCAGGAACACATCCTTCGGCGCGGGGAAGCCGTTCTCGCGGCAGTAATCGACGAGGCGCTCGGCGATGACGGTGACCGCGCCTCGATGTCGGTCGGTGAACGTCTCTTCCCACACGTCGCGCAGCTGCGTGTAGCTCGGTGGGTCTCCCGGATCGCCCTTGACCGGCCCTTCGTCAAAGAAGCCGAGCATCTGCGGGAGATCTCGCTCTTTGGCGAGTTGCTCCGCAGTCCGTTTGATTGACCACCCGTTGACCTCGCGGTAGATGTGACCGAGTATCCACGATTCGATGGGCGTGTAGTTGTGATGCCACTCCGCGCGTTCATCCGGAATTTCCCCAGAGAATTTCAAGAGTGGAGCGATATCATCGATTTGCGGTTCGGATCGGTACGGGAGAGGGCCGCGAAAGCATACCTCGATAGGGCCGTCAATGTGGATGGTTTCGGAGAAATCTATCTCAATTCTGTCTTCTCCGAAGTCCTCCGTCCCGGTTCCAGACACAGTATCGAGCGACTAGTATTCAAACCGGACTTAAAAGAATACCGACTGGTGCACATGCGATGGGAAAGACAACTCGAAACATTTGGGTTCCCCGACTCTAACCACCTGCATCTTCAAATATTTCGATAGTGGGTTTTGACCAGAGTGGGTTTGTTGAAATCCCATTCTTCAGATATATTTTTAACTGAAACAGCTGATTGATGAGATCTGCATATTGACTGAAGAAGGTTCACTCAATGGGTGGAACTATATGCCTCAGAAGCATCCCTCTGAGCATGGTTGCCCGTGAGAATAAGGTATTCTACGTATTTGGAGCGTCAGCCCTCGTCATATTCTTGGCCCTCGTAGGTTTCACTGAGTACCCATCATGGGTTAACACTGTAGTTCTCTTTGTAGTCGGAATATTTGTTCCTCTACTCGTCAACGACCTCCTTGATGATCGGGAATCATAGGGGATACCCCACTGCGGTAACCAAATAGAAAATGAATGCCTGTTGATAAAAATATTCCATATTAAACGGTACGTGCTTGACCAGTACTGAGGGATTGGGGTGTAGAACTATCAACCGCTAATGATTTCAACAAAGCCTTAAATTCGTATTGTTCGATTAGACGGGTAATGACAGACTGGGAGCGTGTGAGACGGAAACTTGAAGAGGCGGGCTATTCTGGATTCGAGTTCGATAGCGGCGACACGGCTGTGTCGGGGCTGTCCGGTGAGTGGGTGTCCGGTAAAATCCCACGCGAGGAAGGATTGAAACACGAGAACCAAACACGTTGGATACGAATTCTCGACGCATTATCATGGGACGGTGGTGCCGTGGATGCTGCTCCAGAAAACGCCCCGGAAAGCATACGCAACATCGCCACTGAACACGGGTTGGAAGTCGTGATATTCACCGTCTCTGCCGAGGAGGCGCGTATCGCACTTTGTGACCCCTCAAAACATGATCTGTAACGGTGTGTTCGCAAATCCACCTACCGGTTGTTTCACCTATCGAGCCAGATCCAGTACCTCACAAAGCATCGTCAGCTAACCTGACTTGAGTCACCTGTTCTGTCGAAATGAATCGTCAGTAGCGATTGATCGACGCTGTTCGAAGCCAGAGCTGTCGCTGTCGGCGGCGCTCAGCCGCCGACGCGACAGCGTTGCCACTCACGAGAAGGCGTACTCGGTCAGTGACTACCGGTGGAACCGGTCGTCTGGTGGTCGATTTGCGGGGACGGCCCGACGCACCGCGAGGGCCGTCCACGCAGCCCGTCGGACCATATTGACGAATTCCTTGTACGGCCACCACCAGAGGCGACGCCCGCCACGGCGGGGCGTCGCCACATATTCGTAGTGAAGATACCGCCACGCGTTCTGTAACAACAAACTTACCACAACGAACAGCAGTCTCACCGTCGCATCTCGTGTCGTTGTCGTCGCTATCGCTTGCTCGGACAAGCGATAGCTCGACTCGATACCGAACCGTTTCGCGTAGTGGTATCGAGCGTCGCGTGGTGTCTCGATGAACGGCGCGTCAGCGGCGTAGCCGTGACGCGCCACACCGTGGTCGTCATACTTCCCGTTCAGGTACGTACAATCGATGTAGACGGGAAACTCGACGGTCCAGCTGTGACCGTCGAGTTTCCCTGTCAGATCATGCTGAATGACACGACTCCACCCTTCCGAGAGCTCTTGCTGAATCGTCTTCCCCCATCGGATGATCGGGATTACGTACGCGTAGTTATGCGCTTGAAGCAGCGTGAGGCACTTGCTGTCGTAGAATCCGCGATCAAGATAGACGGCCTTGACCTCGGTGTCAAGGCCGTCAAGGACACCGAAGAACTCAGCGAGGACGCTGCTGGCGGTGTCGCCGTCTTCGAGACGGCGCACCGCCAGCGTGTAGCGTTTGTTCTTCACACGCGCGTAGAGTGTGGCGTAGGCGTGGAACGCGGTGGTTCCACGCTTGGCTTCCGAGTGATAGAGGTTCTCCGTGTCGTCTTCATTACCGTAGTAGGGCCGCAGGTGGAGGTCTGCGCAGACCTCCACCTGCTCGGGGAGCAGTTCAACGATATTTCGTCGAAGGAGCGTGTTAGCGACTCGTTCGAGCCGTTCCGGCTCGAACTTCGTCCGGAGATGGTAGAGGATCGTGTTGGCAGCGGGGCCGTTCTGACTCGACGCACAGAGCGTCGAGATCGAGGTCCCGTCGGCGGTTGCGCCGACGAGGACCTCGTGGATGTCCTCTGTATCGATTTCAGCGTTGTTGGCGAGGTTCAGAGTAACTTCCTCGTCAAGCTGGTTGACGAGGAAGTTAAGGAGTTGGTCTTCGTGGAGTTCACTGTCTGCTTGCTGGGTCGTAGACACACCTTCAGCAAGCAGACGTTCTAACTAAGCGGCTTTGTGAAGTACTGAGATCTGTTCCAACCGCCCTCAATAGTATAATCGACTGCTAACTGTAGAAAGTAGGTCTATTACGGCTATCTGTTCAAACTCATGTACGAACAGGGGAGCGGTCAATTCAACACCATTCATTTTCTTCCCGCCCATATGGTATCATATGACGGAAAGTGACGAACAGTTCCGAAGTGTCCTCGATCATCGATATAGTACGCTCCGGTATCTCGCTGATTCCCCGGCTTCCAAGCCCAAATTAGTTGACGGATTAGAAACCTCTCGATCTACTGTTGATCGTGCGATTAATGACTTGGTTGAAATTGGGTGTGTTACGTCCGAGAATGGGGAATACAGGCCAACGACAGCCGGGCATCTTGCGATGCGCGAGCACAGGCGATATCGAGAGACGACCCACGCAGTCTCCGAAACCACTGACTTTATTAATCATCTCCCACCGGACACTGGTCTCGATACTAGCCTTCTTGAACAAGCGACGGTCACGATGTCCAAGGAACACGCCCCTGAGCAGGCACTCACACCAACGATAGATATTTTTGAGCGGGCGACACATATGCGAGGGCTTGCTCCAGTAGTCCTGAACTTCTACCCGAATCTAATATCGAATCAACTCGCAGAGAGTGACCTCACAGTCGAAATCATCGCCGAAACGGATGTCGTCACAACACTACCTGATATCCCAAACACGGGCGATGTATCATTGAGCGATGCCGAAGGTCTCTCTCTTTACGAGACGGACAGTGATCTTCCGTATGCACTCTGGCTGATGGAAACGCCAACTGAGACGTACGCAGGAATTACGGTGTATGATTCCGGTGGCCCTGCTGGCGTGCTTATTAATGACACGGATGCTGCGGTTCAGTGGACAGAGACACAGTACGAGCAATTCCGGGAGAGCGCCCAATTAACCTCTGCATCAGAACTCTAACTCGGCAAGCGGTTGTCTCACCGTTTGGCGGTGATTTCTTCGCTCCCCGAACATCTGCTTGATGTATGATGTTATGTTGTACGAGCCCGTATCCAAACGTAGATATGACCACCCGCATTGCATCACTTTACGAGAGCAAGATTCTCCGAACTGTCGTTGGCACTACTGCCGTACTTGTCGTGCTCGTACGATTCACGGAGATGACGCTCCGGACAGTTGCCCCGATAGTGTTCATGTTCACGGCAGTGATGGCACACGACGCTCTTGACGAGGCGTACGACCTCCCTGAGGGGGCGAACTGGCTCTTCTACGGAGGTTCCCTTGTCATTGCAGGCCTCTATCTGACCGTCGTTGATCTCGCTCCGTGGGTCGGTGGAGTGGTGGCCCTTGCCGGTCTCTGGTTCGTCTTCGATGGCGCGACAACGATCCGATATGGCGCGTCTCAGACGACGCACGAGTATGTGTCTGACCTTGAGGACGAGATGGGTGAAACGATGCTCCGCATGCAGACGTTGAACGTGGTGTATCAGGCTCTGAAAGAAGCCTCTGTGGCTCAAAGAACCGAAGAGCTTGCGACCGACCTCAACCTTACAGAATCACGCGTCGAACGTGCCCTGGAATTTCTGGAAAGCGAGGGGCGTATCGAGCAAATAGGGAATCAATATCGTGTGGAACCGCCCCGGTGGGGGCGGGTGACTCCCATTGTCCAATTCCTTGTCTGGTTCCCACGTCGGGTTGTCCGCCCGTTTCACCGGGTAACTACGAAAGTATAGCCCCGCTGGACTCTTCGGCCCTCCTCTCCGCAAGAGACCCGTAGTCTGTCTGAACGGAAATTAAATTCAGTAAACATTTGCTTGACCGACTGATGGTGAATTCACCGCTCATCGAACAACTACATGATTCTTGCTATTAGAGGGAGTCATAGAGCAGTTCATACACCAACGGTGTTAACCACAGACCAAGTAGATGACAAGCCAGCAGAGAATTAGCTTGTTTGTTTATCGCGGTTCGTTTGTAATCTTGGATACATCCAAACCCAGATGGCCACCAGAAACACACAGCTGAATAGCCAGACAGGGTCAGTAAATTTGTCACGAAGAAACACAGAGGGCGTTTGTCCGAGTATAAATGCCCCAAGAGCGCCGACAGCTACGAGGCCTGTCACAAATACACTAATGAAAATAATTGTGTCACGTCTAAATGACGGCTTCATACTCTCCGAATGGTCTCTACGAGTATACACTTTCGGTACATTCGCAAGTCTACTTATCAGCATATTCAGTCCGTTCTACAATAAAAACTACCTTGCGAATCGTTCTATGACTCCCTCATAAACGGCTATTCGGATTGGAACCCGAGGGCCGACGAGTTACATGGGGAGCTGTAGCGACTGACTACATCATATAATTTTCCGTATATTAGTTTTGGGGGGGTAATGCCACGTCTACCGGCGTTCGAGACCATGGCAATCCAAGCGATAATCAACTACTTCATTGGAATCAGGTTCCCATTTTAGTATAGCACCATACGATTTATAACAGGATCTAAGTCCGTAGATACGGGGATAGAGACCTCCTAACGTGGAAATACTGGCTATGAGACTTTCCAAACTACTGGTCCTGATTATGCCCGTAATCACGACCACTTTGAAGTACCCCGACGCCGTCGGGTAAGCACGAATGCTGCAACCACCTCACGACGGCGCTTCCCCCGGGGTAGAGGACCCGAGACCGGGCCTGCAGGACGGTGGAGGGCCGGTAAATGCCTGATCGAGTGCTTTCGACGCCGCTCGACGATAGCTTCGAGCGTTACCTCCAGGACAAGGGGAAAGGCCGTGGTGGGGACGGTGGGAACTATCGACGCAACGCCGCCCGCGAACTCGAACGATTTGCTGAGTGGGCCGCCGGCGACCGCGGGGGCGACGACTGGACCGGAATCGTCTCCGACGACGTCGACCGCGACCCCACCTTCGAGGACCTCGACGAACGCGTGTTCCGGGAGTATGCCCGACATCTTGCCGGCGATCGAGGACTCAAACAGAACACTGTACAAACCTATTATCGCTATATCTCTGCGTGGTGCGGGTGGTGTGTCAACGAAGGATATCTCGAAGCACACTACGCGCAGCGGGCGAGTGCGATGGCGCCGCTACCGGAGGACGACGGCCGAAAGCCCGGTGACCAGCAGGCCTGGATGTCCGAACAGCGCCACGCCCTCACCTGCCACGTCGACGAACGGGCCCGCGATGCCATCGAGGCGTACACGACACTCCCGGAGGATACTGGCCCCCTCGACAAGCAGCGAGCACGCTACGCGGCGCTGAAGGCCGCTCGTGACCGAGCTCTGGTGTTCGTACTCGCGTACACCGCCGTACGCGTCGGTGAACTCCTCCGGGACCCAAACGACCCGCGCCGGCGTGGCGTCCGCTGGGAGGACCTCTCGCTTGAGGACGGGAGTATGGACGTCTACCGGAAGAAACAGCAGTGGGACGCCGCCAGCCTCCCCGACCCGGTCATCTCGCCGCTGCGGAGCTACCGCCAGCTGATGGACCCACCGACGGAGCGCTGGCCGGTGTTTCCTACGTTCGACCAGCGAACGCTCGCGGAGCTTGTCCAGAAAGAGCTGGCCGAACGAGGGGAACGCCCAGAAGCAATTACTGAACGCCGTGAGGAGTACGCTCGCGACCTACTGCTGGCGCTCGATGAGGATATTCGGCCGCCATCGATCACGACGGACGGCGCACGGTCGATTCTCCAACGGCTTTCGGAGGCCGCCGAAATCGACATTGCCCATCCGAAACACGATTATCTTGCCCCGCACGGTGGTCGCCGAGGGATGGGTGAGGTGCTTGTCCGCGCGTTCGGATACACGGTCGCAGCCCGGTATCTCGATAACTCGGAGGAGATGGTTCGGGAGCGGTATTCACACATCGAGGCCGGAGAACTCGGTGACGTTGCAACAGAGGCGCTCTCTGAGATTGATTCCATCTAAAGCTACGACAGCAAGATTTAGCAGAGTGCCGAATAATGAGTAACTAAGCCATAAATGCCGGACTTCTATGTAGGGTGTGTAACGCAGTGTCTCTCCGAAACTGAGCTTCTCGTAATGCGGCGTAATGGGACTGAGGAATTGGTTGAAAATATTGTCCCGCACGAAACGGATTATGATTCGGTTGAATTAGGAGACGTCGTAAAAATAGAGGAACGACCTTCTCATGAGGACCGGGCAGTTGATATCTACTCCCGTACCGGTTTTTCCTCGGGTAATATCGCCGCTGTGGTTGAGGACGTCTTCAATGGAACTGCTATCGTTCGCACAAATAACGGACTCTCTACAGTAACCCGCGTTCCTAGTCATGTGAGTGCCGGTGAAACGATAGCGGTTACTGCGGGATGGACATACCACGATCGCCTTTCAGACAGTCCGCCAGATATTGACGATCTTCTTCCTGAGTCAGAAACGAGCGATGACTATGAGTGGCGTTACGACGACGATATTTCTGTCACGCTTGAGGATATCGGAGGCTTAGACCACGTCAAACGGGCCATCCGAGAACAGATCATTCAGCCTCTCGATGCCGAGAATGAAGAATTGCGTGAGACGCTGGGTGTGACACTTTCCCAAGGACTGCTTTTCCATGGACCAGCAGGGACGGGAAAGACTCGAACCGCCAAGGCTGTCACAAATCACGTTGACGGTGATCTCTTCATCGTAGACGGTCCAGAACTCGTCAGCAAGTACTACGGTGAAACCGAGCGTCAGATTCGAGATGTCTTCCAAGAAGCAGAGCGGGCAGCTGAGGCCTCGGGAAATCCAAGTATCGTCTTCTTTGACGAACTCGATAGTATGGCTCCATCGCGCGGTCAAGCGGATGAGACAGAGCGCCGGATCGTCGCTCAGCTCCTCTCAGAACTCGACGGATTTGACGAGCGCGGAGATATAATTGTGATTGGAGCAACGAATCTCATCGATGAGATCGACCAGGCAATTCTTCGACCTGGTCGGTTTGACACTCAGCTTGAGTTCTCTAAGCCTGAACTAGAAGCACGGGAAGCTATTCTGCAGATTAGTATCGGAGATACTCCTATCGCAGAAGACGTCGACCTCACAGTCGTCGCTGAGCAGACGGGAGATTTTACCGGGGCAGATTTGGCTGCAGTCGTTGAGCAGGCGAAATACCTCGCACTTCAAGACGGGGAGAAGTCAGTTCGAATGGAACATTTACGAATCAGTGCAGCACGACGGCAGGAGGCCCAAGGATGATATTTTCCAGGGTCCGAAACTACTGGCGGTACTGGCGTTTCGGGCGGGCATCCGGTGAACCATCTGACGATGAGGGGAAACAGTTCCCGCAGCTCCGCGAATTCGTCTATATTGATCAACGGAGTGTGCGGAGTCTTCTTGCGTCGACGGACTCTGGTCGAGTGGCAGCTGAACAAACGAATCGTGAGAGCAACATCAATACAAAAAAGCATTCTGCGAACGTTGGTGCTGGTGCGGGACCAGTCAATGTCGGTGCCGGAACAAACCGGACTTCCCAGCAGGGTAATGAGACAGAGAATGTCTATTCATTCGACCTAATTCAGTCGAAGTTCACGCGTCTTTACGAGCACGAAGACATCTCTCCTGAAATATCATTAAACGCTGATGGAGGATACGAACTTCAAGAAGAACTCCAATTATCCAAACTAGACCGGGGTAATGTTCTGGAATTTCGGGGGACTATCCGGCTTCATCCTTTGTACAGAGTATATCGGGCGATAGAGTACATCGACACGGCAGCTCCGGATGAAGCGGACATATCGGAAGGAGATCTGCGGCTCATTGAGGAAAGCCTGGGGAACAAGATACCGATAGAGATTGAGGTAAACGGACTCTCCATAGACGGGAGCGGGAACATCTCTGAAGATTCCCAAGGAGACGCGTTCAATGTAGTAGCGCTACTTGACGAAACCGAGCTCTGGACTGAACCTATTCAGACGCTGGCATCGAGTAGGCAGTTTCGGATATTTTGTCGTGTGGAATCTATTAGGCCGGATTGGTATCCGATGAAGCTGATACGGGTCCTAGAGAGCATTTCGTCGGACCTTGCGGAGACGTTTAACGAAGATCTGGAATCGGAACTACAAGCAGCGATGGACCGATTTGAAGCGCACGTTGAGGCGACGGATGAAAACACGGGAGTTGACAAACAGAAGATTCGGGAATTCACGGAATTTCTTGCAGAAAGGGCCGAGAGCTCGATAGAGGATGACCAGATGGATGATATCGTAGGACACGCAGCAGAGGCATTTTCACCGGAGTCATCAATTGCATTTGAACAGGAAGTAGAACTCCTGAAGCAGGTGTACAGTTCATTCACTGAGATCTGTTCTGAGGACGAATTTTCAGAGGATGCAGGCTCTTTACGGTCGGACTTCCATCAACAAGTATCGCAGTCACGATCGGACGACTCTGATCGCGACTTTACAGCTCACTTAGAGGCGAACGTGATCGGTGTCTACTGGTAATTCCCCTCTGCTTGGTGGGTGTCTTTGGAGGGTAATACTTCTGGGCAGCAGTCCTTATCAACCCAGCTTCACATTTCCTCATATGGTATCGCCACACCCTGATTGGGAAGATACGGAGAACGGCTATGAGAGTGGGAATTCGCGATTATATCTGCGCGAGAGTGGTCGAAATTCCTTCGCCATCGAAGCAGCTGGAAGTGCTTTACCACTACCTGCAGAAGGGCCGCTACTCACCGTTGAGGATCAGCGGAAGGCTTGGGAGATCCTCAATATCCTCACCTGGGTAGCTTCATATGAGGGCTTAGATGTCCTTCTTGGAAACCTCGAAGAGCGGTCTCCCGGATACAACAACGAAAACTGGAGTGTGGGAAAACGGGTTCCAGCTGATATCGATGCTAAAGACGCCGTCGCGAACCTTCTCGGACCATATCGATTCAATCTAGAACCAGCATTAAAGGGAGAGGAACCGCCTTCACCCGCAGATCACGATCCAATCGATGAGCAAGCCTAGTTCTCAGGTTGCCCCCTCGATCGATTATTGACGTTTGAGGACCCCAGGTTGCTCGGCGGGCTTAAGTGGGTCTGTGGGGTTCGGTCGGTCGGTGCTGGCGAGCTTCTCGAGGTATGAGCGGAACTGCTTGGCAAATATCTCATCGTCGACGACCGCGTCACGAGCCGCACCGACGAGGTCATCGACACTTGCAGTCTCAGTATTTTCTTCTTCGGGTGTCACTCTCTCGAATGCGATGTAGGCGATAGATCTGAACTGACGACCGGGACCAAATTTACAGAGGCCGCAGCCGAACTTTTCAGGAGTAAACTGTCGGCCGTACCACTGGTGATCCGGGCAGACAAACCCCTTCCACTGTTCAGCGAGTCCGTGAACGGTTACCTCCAATTCATCATCGTCGAGGATGGCGGTGAAGTAGGCGCCGTTGAACCCCTTGTCGTTGTGTAGATATCCCGTATTGAGTGCAGTTTTGAACTGCCGTGCTCGATGAGTATCGCCACAAAAGTAGGCGCTAGCCGTCGATTGGAAGAATGCCTCCTGAGAGATGCCGTGGGTGAGAAGGATATCTTCGGGGCCAGCATCGGCTGGATCCGCTGTAAACCGCTGTCCATCGACTGTTAGTTCACCGCCAGCCTGAAGACGATGACCGACACTCAGTTCGTATTCTTCTGAGACGTGTGTCGGTGATCCGCCGAATGCCCGTTCCTTATCTCTGTTTCCATAGATGTAGACGAGAGTTCCGCGTTCCGCTAATGTCTCGAAATACGGTTCCACAGCACGGAGTTGGTCGACCCCCGTCTCGAGATCAGTCTTGTAGGCGTTCGTGATGTCGCCTGTATGGATGATGAAGTCGAATTCCTCACCTTCGGTGGCCTCAACGAGTTTCTCGAGTGATTCTGTATCCCCGTGATTATCGCCACAGACGAGAATCCGTAGATGGGTCATATTTGGAAGTGATACGCAGCTACGAAAATACCACCGTTGGATTGTCGGCCTGTCGTCAGCAATCCGGAACAGCGGAACGTTAAAGCAGACCACGTATTTTGTTTCAGTTGACCGTGCCGTTCAGAGCACTCGACGACGGGAAGATTGTCACCCCCACACAGGTCGATGACCAGCAGCCCGTCGAGTGTCCTGAGTGCCGAGGTATCCTTTATCCTCGCGACGGCGACCACCGTGCCCGCCACTTCTTTCACGCTGCCGACGACGCAGCTGAGTCCTGTTCAAAGGCGAGCCAGGGGGAATCAGATACCCACGCTCGCTGTACGGCACTGGCGGTCGCTACGCTTGCTGACCAATATCCGAATGCAGCACGCGTCGGGGCTGAAATCACAATCGACGCGACAGGGACGCCGACAACTCCCGAGACCCGACGGGCCGACGCCCTCGTTGAGTTCAATGAAGAAAACCCCTTCTTCGGAGGCGGCCTCATCATCGAGGTTCAACACAAGCACCACAGCAAGGACATCGAAGGGACCACCCACGATTACCTTTCAGCGGGGTACTCAGTCGCGTGGTTGGAGTCTGAGGACTTTGGTGATGAGCAGCTGGACTACCAGGTCGTCGATGACGCGTTCCGAGCCGACGACGGTCATGCTTTCAGCATCCGTGAGTACGACCCGTGGGAGTTCGACACTCGTGTTGAAGCGAATCTCGACTGGAAGGAGAAATCTCGAGGCTGCCATTTCGTCGAAGAATACGGGAGCCACAATTGGAGCCAAGTCCCAGAATATGCACATCCGGACGGGTACGAATACGAATACTGCTGGTGGTGCGGATCACGCCGGCGGTACGATCACGAACTAACCAGGTTCGTGTACGACTACGAGGGGGTGCTCGCACCAGAGGTCGACATCGAAGTTCTTCGTGACGCCGTTATTCCGTATCCCGATGTTGCGGACGATTTTGACGACTGGAAGAACGGTGACACGTTCGGTCGTGAACGGTCGTTTGAGGGAGCATTAGCAAACCGTACCGATGTCGCACCGTGTCGCGGACCACACGGCATTCACGACTGGAGGAGAAAGGAAGTCATCGAAAGAAGGTACGATGATCGCGTCGACGTCGCGCTCTGGGAATGCCAGCACTGCCCTGTTCACCTTCTCACGAACCATACCGGGCAGGGAGAGACGGAGGCGGCAATTTTGTTCGGAAAAGCTCCAAGCCCGGATTGGGGATTGGACCACCTAAACGGAAATCCACGAAAGTGTAACAACCGATCTCACCACGAACAGGCGGACTGGGACTATTGCCCGGACTGCTTTCAGATAGACCCATAGAGATGGTAGTCAGAAGTAGAGAAATTTAGCTCAGAGATCGAGATAATGCACCACTCATCAGGGAGATTAGCCTAACAGTGCGTTGCCCGTGTTTTATACTACGGTAGCGTATCTTCCTCGACTATGGAGGCCTACTTGGATTCAGTTACCGAGTCATTTCTTGAAGGCGGCCATCAGCTCTCTCAGCTGTCTGTCTCTACGTCTGTGATCGAGTCCGATGACTCTTGGAACCTCGAGAAACCTATTCCAGTCGGAGAGATCATCAATGCCTTTCGCGTCCAAAAGACACTGGTTCAGCAAGGTGGTCAGGTATTTATTCCTCTCCACGAGGATGATTCGGCAGAGCTGACTGGAGAATATCTTATTTATCGCCGAGAAACTGACGAGACCCTACTTAGTGGTGATTCTGACCCACATGAGCTACACTTTCTGAATGCTAACACGGGTGGGGATGATTTCCGAGAGGTCAGAGAGGCTGAATCGACGTATCTAGCGTATCGAATGCGGTTCTGGCACTCTAGTTATTCACCATCTGAGCTACCCTCATACTTGCCTTCTGAGTATTTCGATGATCGTCCGCCACAACCACCACGGGAACTCTCGGCTGTTGATCCACTATCGGATGATGAATATGACGACTTTATCGACGCAACGGAGCAGGCGATGGCGAATGAGTTGGAGGCGGAACGACGGTCTGTCTGGGACTCCAATCGAGGAATGTCTATCGATAGACTGCAGCGGGAACAAGGCGGAGATGGAATCGCTTCTGCGGGATACTCCCGATTAGCTGAGGATCGAATTTCTGTTTTAGCACCGGGGTCTGGAACGCACCGTAATCCAGTCCAATCGACTTACGGAATCCACGAGGGGAACATTGTCGGGGTTGCGTCAGGCGATGATTCGAATTCGCCGATCGTACCGGGCATCGTTACGCGTGTCGGGTTGAGTGATTTCAACATAGAGCTTGACTGGGAGGCGACAACTCGGACTTCTCAAGCGAAGGATGATCTCCGACGGGCAGACCGGGTTTCTGTTGCGATTCTAGACCGAAATATTGCTTTCCAGCGCGAGCGTTCGGCTTTCCGAGAGATGGCCGACTCCAGTTCGGGCAAGCAGCTTCTAGCAGGTGATTCCTCTCTCTCGTTCGGTGCACCCCTATCGGTTTCACTGAATACTTCGCTCGAATTGAATTCCTACCAGTGTCGGGCAGCGATTAATGCTCTTCGAGCGGAGGATGCGTACTGTATTCATGGGCCACCTGGAACAGGAAAGACCCGAACACTAACAGCGGTCATCCAGTCCGCAGTCGAGTCGGGGGAACGTGTCTTAGTCTGTGCGCACTCAAATCAAGCAGTAGATAATCTGCTCGCTGGAGAGAGCAGTCCG
>NZ_JAVKGM010000011.1:0-106511 GCF_031432225.1 Halalkaliarchaeum sp. AArc-GB
CCGGTTGCTGAGTCCCGCGAACCTCCAACTGTTGCGGGCGATCCGGGAACACGAACCCGAAAGCATGCGTGAAGCCGCCGAAGCCGTCGACCGAGACTTCAAGGAGGTACACCGTAACTTGACCGAACTCGAGGCGCTCAACGTCGTCGAGTTCGAAACGGACGGCCGGGCGAAACGACCGATCGTTCGCTTCGACGAAATCGACGTCGAGGTTTCCCTCGACGCGCCGGACGCGGGTCAGGCACCCGCCTGATTCTGGCCCGGTCCAGCATGTGCAGGGGGATTGACCCCCACCTCGGTGCCGGACGACCGGCTGTCGGCTATGCCGGAGGCGACTGCACACAAAGACCTGGTCGTCACGGAACCTATGTGCTCCAACCGTTTCTGGGTACAACCACGGTGCAGTCCGGCGGATTCGGGTTCAAACCGGGGTTGTGGATCCCGATACACAAGCGTGCCGATTCGGACGCGGTGCCTTGCCGGTACGATGAGACACACTACACCGCGTACACACCGCTGGTTTCCTCTATGCTGGATCGGATATTCAAAACCGGCAACTCGACAGACAAGTAGCAGTGCCCCACTCTACCGCGTCGAGTGTCCTGACTCAGAAGGAAACTCACCACCGTCGAGCTCGATTGGATCCCAGTCGAACTGGTTTCCGAACAACCCAAACACACCACTCTTGCAAGTGAAGCGACGAAACAGCAGGGGGCCTCCACAGGATCGTACCCACGACGGAACGCTCACAGTCGGGGATCCAACCGTGAAGAGCCTCCACTCGTGATCCCCACAAAGTATCAGCGCATTAGTTGAAACGGTGGAGTGTCGCCATCGAGAGAGAGGCTAACGACGAAAACGACGCACTACTGTTCGCTTCACTCGAAACAGTGGTGTGTCTCTCCCGACTCGACTGCAGAGCACTCCACACAGGGAGTGTGCTCTTCCAGCAACGAACGACGTATCCGTATTGCGAGGAGCTCATCCAGTGGCCCTTCTCGATCCTCGAGCGCTTCACTTGCAAGAGTGGTGCGTCTCTCCGGACCGGCCAACCGATCGTGTCGAACGACACCGACCGATCGGGGTTCCCGGGTACGATTTCCGCGAGTCCGTCCACGAACCCGTCGAAGGCGCTCGCCGGATCCAGCCCGCAGACCCTCACGAATCGGTCATGGGCATCGAACTGAGTAGTTGTAACAGCGCAATCAGCCAGAGTTTTATTTTGATTTGGTACCAAAAATGCCAATAGTGGTGGGCATATTCGTAGGGATACCACCAATGGAGCGAGATGACTTCGACGAGGCAGCGCCCGGTGAGATTGTTCCCACGACGACATCGAAGGGGACGTATGCGGCGTTTCGACCTGATCCGCTTCCGCCCTCGATCAATACTGAACGGCTCATTACGCCGCTAGCGGAGGCGACACAGGCACTCGGTCGGCTCCATGGCATTGGTCCACGTGTCGGCTCGAGAGAAATCCTTATCGAGCCGTTCATCCGAAAAGAAGCGCTGGAATCCTCCCAAATCGAGGGGACACATGCTACGCTATCGGACATCTACGCGTATGAGGCCGGACAAAAAGCTCTCATCGACGAAGACAGACAGCAGGGCACCCAAGAAGTCGTGAACTATCTGCACGCGCTGACGCACGGATTGGATGCGATCACGGCTGGCGATCCAATCACCGTCGAATTGCTATGCCAGATGCACGACCGGTTGCTTTCGGGTGTCCGTGGGGACGAGGCTGACCCAGGAGAACTCCGTACGACTCAGAACTTCATCGGCAGTACGCCATACATCCAAGACGCCAGGTACGTGCCGCCGCCACCGAACGAGATCCCCGACCTTCTCGAAGACGTGCTCGAGTATGCGAACCACGAGACGAATCTGCATCCACTTCTCCGAATCGGGCTGATCCACTACCAGTTCGAGACGATTCACCCGTTTCTCGATGGGAACGGACGACTCGGGCGGCTATTGATCAGTCTCCTTCTGCAACGGGACGGTCTCTTGCCCGAGCCGTATCTCTACCTGAGTTCCTATTTCAACGCACGACGGTCAGCGTACGTTGATCATCTCTTGTCAGTCAGTCAGCACGGTGAATGGGAAGAGTGGCTCCTGTTTTTCCTGCGTGGCGTGCAGTCGCAAGCAGATGAGGCCCACCAGCGGGCCAACCTGCTAGTCGACCTCCGAGAAGAGTATCAACAGCGCTATCAGAGCGAGCGGTCCGAGAATATCCTCGAACTGGTGATGCGGCTCTTCGAAGATCCGTACTTGGACGTGAACACAGCAGCCGACTGGTTGGATGTCGAATACAGCACAGCCAACCGACTGATCGGACAGCTCGAAAATGACGGCATACTCGAAGAACTCACCGGGAAAGACCGGAATCGGTTCTACCGGGCGAGCGAAATCTTCCAGATCATCAACGAGCCGATCGACCACCTCTGAAGGACCGAGCAGAGAGGGCTTGAGGCAGATGCATTGAGATGACCGGCCTCAACTAGAGCCCCTTCGACCCGGAGCAACGACTCGTCGTGACGGATCACGAGGGCGTGGTCGTCCCGATAGGTGACGAGATCCGACCGTCTCCGGGCACAGCCACGGTCCGACCCGGCGGATTCGGGTTCGAACCCGGATTGTGGAGCCCGATACACGAACGTTTCACTTGCAAGAGTGGTGTGCCTCTCTGGACCGGCCAACCTGTCGCTTGATAGAAACAATCTATTCCGAGGTTCTCAAGAACGAATGAAACGGTGATCTGCGAGTGTCATAATTCGCTGGAAAGAAGATACTATCGGAAGTATAACAGAACCCGAGAACGCTTCGAAAGACCTTGGTCTGTTGGAGTCGCATCCGACAGAGGCCAGCCGATCAACCGGTCCGGGTGGGGCTAAAAGGGGCGAGTCGGTGGAGGGGGGCAACTGGCGTAAGCAAGCGAATCTACCGGGCGACTCAAACGATAAGCGGTGCGAGGCCGAACTACAACCGACTCCAGCGACTCGCGATCTTCGAAGTTGTCTCGACCGTTGCAGAAGCACCAAAACCACGATAGCATTCTCAACGCCGTGGATACGAAAGAAAATATAAATTCAAAGAAATAATATATTTATTGGTTTACAGTAATTCCACGTGGGAGGTCAAAGGAGCGAAGGACACTAGATCGGTCCCCTGACTCCCAGAGGAGATTAACCGTATCTCCTGCCTCGAGATCTACATCATTGGAACCATCCTCATTTGCTACGTCAACGGGAACCTCACTCCCTGCCGTATGGCGATCACTTGCACTACTATTGATGCTAACGCTGGCATTGGCAGAGGTCACGATGTTCACCGACAATGTATCGTTCTCAACAGCGTCTCCGCCGGTATGTGTAAACGTTACGAGAACAATATTATTCTCCATAGTATCGCCGGTTGCGGTCATTTCTCCTTCGAACTGCGCATTCGGCGCACTATCCCCGACCTGATCACCCAGGCCGAGCACGAACGTCCCGATGACGGCTGCGAGAATTACTGTAATCGCAACCATCAGGATGACGCCGATGACAGGAGAGACGGCCTTCCTGTCTTGAATGAATTGTTTCAATTGCATGGTTAGGTTGTCTCGTTGTATTACCACCATGACGTAAGGAAGGGTTAGTGCCCCATCGTGCAGTTAGACACATGAGGCCCCTGTTGACTTCCCGTTGCGTTATGGTGGTTATCCATGTATACTAACAGATGTAAATTAAACCCCGGCCCCAAGTTATCAGATATGATTATTTAGCTTTCAAGTATACCGTTTGGAAACCATTTCCGTCTTCAGTTACCCTGCGCTAAATTTCTGCAAGTGAAATACAACAGCTAAGAAAAAAGGTTTAGCTGTTGGTGAAGTCGTATTCTTGCGAAGCTAGGATTGACGATCGATCCCCAGATTGCCAGACGAGGTTGGCTGTACCATCCTCACCGTCTAGGCCTGTAACTTCAATCGTGTCACCTGCGGTCAGCGGTTCATCAAATTCATCCAAGTTGTCTTGACCCTCAGGGACGCCAGTCACATTCAGCGTAGCAGGATCAACACTATCCCCGCCATTGTGCGTAAACGTCACCTCATCATCCGCCGCTTCCGTATCCCAATTCGCATTCGGCGCTGCATCCCCGACCTGGTCACCCAGACCGAGCACGAACGTCCCGATGACGGCTGCGAGAATCACCGTAATCGCAACCATCAGGATAACGCCGATGACGGGCGATACTGCCTCTCTGTCCTCGAAAAACGCGTTCAATTGCATGGTCGTAGTGTTTCAACCCCCCACTGACGATCGGCCGGCCCCCAGCTCACTGCAGCACCGCACGCCCAGCGACCAGCAGTCGACGACGTCGGTCCGATCATCGTGGTGGCTACCGACGACTTCCCTTGCACCACTGATAAATCCAACCTCCCGATTATCACCACTGAAATCGAATGAACAAACCACATATCACTGCCGCGAGAGACACCGGAAGTGACGCGGCGACGCTACAGGAACGAGCCACCGACACCGACTCGACGACGAGCCAGGCCACCGTCCCCGAACTGGCCGCCCAGTGCGAGCAGGAACGTACCTCCCCCGCCCAGCACCCCGAGACCGGGAGTTCACCTCAGACGACCGACCGAAAATCTCCAAGAACGATTGAAACGGTGGTGGGTGTTTCGGACTTCCCAGGAGAAAAGAAGAAAGAAACCACCGCGAAACAGCCGAACCCGAGTACGGTTCGAAACGCACGCTCCTTTTAAATTGCATCCGACAGCAGCCAACCGAGCAGCCGGTTCGGGTGGGACTGAAAGGGGCGAGCGGCTACGCGAACCCCGGTGACGTAAGCACTGGAACGAACGAAGTGAGTGAAGGGCACAACGAGCCGCGGGAGCGTAGCCGCTCGGGGCTTTCGAGGACATCCTACCCCCACAAAAGCACCACCACCCACGGATAAGCCATCCCATCATCCGTCTTCCCGACGTGACCCACTCACGAGGATCACCGAACTCCACACTCCAACAGCGTCCCCTCCCGAGGGGACACAGTCCCGTCTGCAGATCGATAGACGATCCGGACGCGACCAAGTACGTCACCCTTTTGTAGTGATCCGCATGCACTCCGTGCACCGACCGATCCGACGCCGCAATCGAACGCGCCGAAAAGGCTCGCCGGACGCAAGCGACGTCACAGACGATGAGGGCCTCCACCTCGTCGACCACACGATCCGAGACGCCGGTCTCGAACTCCTGACGGCGTCAGGGGACACGTCGCCACCGTCGATTTCGGAAGCGTACGTCCTCCCGTAGTTCGCGGGGATGGAGTACGCGTACGCGAAAATCGACGCGGTCTACGTCTGGACTCGCGGTGGCTACCAGGTCGTTCTGGAGCCGCGGTCACAGATCGCCCCCGAGATGGTCGACGGACGGCCCGTCGTCCCGCTCCAGGAGACCGTGGCGTTCGCGAACGAGTACGAGGCGACCTTCGAGTCGGCACTCCACATGCTCGGACAGATGTACGACGACGTCGACACTGACGCAGCCTACCGGATGGAGCCTGCCTGACCGCGAGCCAAGCGAGCCGTAAGAGCCCCGCAACCGGAGCGCGTCAGGGGCTTTCAATCACCTGGATGCAGTTCCGACCGCTCCGCTCTTCTCTGAACGCTACCACCGACTACGGGCTCGTCTCGAGGAAGATCGAACTGCCGTCACTCGAGGAGTTCAAAGAGCGCGTGCTGCACACGAGAGCGCGCTCGTCCGGAAGTCGCAGGTCCCGTCCGTAGTGGGGGTTGCCGAGGCCGACGGTTTATGGACGGTGACGGCCAATCCTCCCACAGAGATGACGCGCATCGTCCGGACCGACGACGTCCTCGGCGGGGAACCCCGCATCGAGGAGACCCGAATCGGCGTTCTCGACGTCTACGAGCTCGTGATCGACGGCGGATACGCACCCGAAGACGTCGCCGATCAGCTCGACCGGTCGCTCGGGGACGTGTACGGAGCCCTCGCGTACTATTACGATCATCCGAAGGAGATGCAGCAATTGCGTGCGGAACGCGAGGCGACGACCGCGAGGCTGGCCGACTGCGCGCTGGAACCCCCCGAGCCCGCACAGTGACGGTGGCGTTCTGTGTCGACGAGCACGTTCCGAGCGTGTTCGTGACGACACTGCGATCGAACGGATACGACGTCGTGACCGCGGCCGATGCGGTAGCGCAAGGGCCCTCCGACCGTCGTCTGCTCGAGTACTGTGCCGAGGAAGGGCACGTGCTCGTCACCCACGACAAGAAAGACTTCGCGGGGGCCGTGGGGGACGCAATCGAACATTCGGGCATCGTTATCTACACCGACACGCTCTTTCTGCGACGGACCCCCGGGAACGCGGTTCGAACCCTCGAACGCGTTCTGGATCACTACCCGCCGTCCGAACTCGCAGGGGAACAGGTATGGCTGGACCAGTGGCGGGAGTGACGGCTCCTCCGGTGCGAACGGCGGGACGTTCACGGGGACGCTGAACAGTACCGTTGCCGAGGCCGACGGGTTATGGACGGTGACGACCGATCCTCCCACAGAGATGACGCGCATCGTCCGGACCGACGACGTCCTCGGCGGGGAACCCCGCATCGGGGGACCCGAATCGGCGTCCGTCACGTCGCCGCGCGGGCGGTCGACGCCGGGCAGCCGCCGGCCCACGTGGCCGACCAGCTCGGGATTTCCCTCTCGGAGGTGTACGAGGCGCTTTCGTACTACTACGCGCACCTCGAGGAACTCCGCGAGTTCGAGCGAACGAACGAGGCCGCCTTCGACCGCGTCGAGAACGAGTCGCTGAAGCCGAACAAGCGGGTCCAGTGACCGGTCCGACGCTCCGTCTGGACGAGCACGTCGGGAGAGCCTTCGAGCCGTTCCATCGGGATCAAACACACGCCGGGATCGTTCTGTACCGCGAACAGGATCTTCCCGACCGTGATCCCGAAGGGCTGGGACGGGCCCTCGACGAGGTGTTCGCACAGGACGGCGCTGACGGCCTCGAAAACGAAATTGTCGATCTCGGAGACTGGTACGACTGGCTTCACGAGTGACCGAGAGGCTCGGACGTCGGCTATTCCGGGGGCGACCGCGCCCTCACGCGCGGTCGTCCCGGTAGGTAACGAGAGGCGGTCGTAGTGAAGACCGGCTGTCGGCTATTCCGGGGGCGACCGCGCCCCCACGCGCGGTCGTCCGAGTAGGTGACGAGGTCCGGCCGTCTCCGGGTACAGTCAGGGTGCGACCCGGAGGATTCGGGTTCGAACCCGGATTGTGTACTCCGATACACGAGCGTACCGATTCGATTTTCTCGATTCACCGATCAGATTCCGAAGAGATCGAGGTTTTCGCGGGAGGACACCCCTCGTTTCGTCTGTTCTGGATCGACGTCCGCGATTGACCTCGACAGTCCACCTCGGTGCTGTACCGCCAGGAACGAACCACGGAGCCGAGATGATTCGAAGACGCCCCCTCGCGATGCCACGCGACTTCCGACGCCTCACGACTCGAGATCGTCGGGGGTCGTCCCAAGAACGATCGACACGGTGGTGTGTGTGGCGGGGCTACGGGGAGGGCACTCCGGAAGAAGCCACCGAGAATACAACAGAACCACAGAACGATTCGAAAGCGCTCGCTATATTGGGGTCACAACTGACGGCAACCGGCCGGTCAGACAGCGGGGTTGGGACTGAAAGGGGCGAGTCGCTGGAGGAAGACGGCTGACGGAAGCACCGCAGCGAACGACGTGAGCGAGGAGCGCACCGAAGCCCTCGACTCCAGCGACTCGGGGCTTTCGAGGTCGTCACCGAGTGTTCCACGTCGTCGAGAACGCACACCAAAGCGATTCCCAGCAGAATCAGTCACCAGGCCCCACACCGACCAGTTCGTACGACGAGTACTCGATCTCCTCGAAACCCTCGAAGACCGACGAATCAAGAACAGGCGAAACGAGGGGTGTGGATGGATCGCGAAACCCCTTGGAGAACACGTCGACGGTGGTGTGTCTCTCCCGGCTGGTCGTCAGAACATTCGACACTGTGAAGACGATTCTCGGCAAGGCTTTTTGCGGGATGAAGTGCAATCAACGCGTATGAGTCTCACCACGGACGATTTCAGAGAGTTCATGGGTTCGGATCCCGAAGACGACGAAACCGTGCCCCTGGGAGATGCACTCGCGGAGCTGGCTGTCGACGTGGAAGTCGATTCCGTCGAGGAAGTGCGAGACCTCCGCGAACGGATATGAAACTCCTTCTCGATACGAACGTTCTCGTCGCAGCCGTCACCCGAGATACCGATCGGTCCGATGACGCGATCGAGCTACTCAACGACACAGACCAGCAGTTCGTGTCCGTGCTGAATCTGATGGAACTGCGAAGCGTGCTGACGAAAAAGAAGGGATTCGAACGGGACCGAATACAGCAAATCGAAAACCGGATCGTGTCTCGGACGACAGTCACGTTTCCCGACGCGTCGGACGTGATGGCGGCGAACCGACTCCAGTCCGAAACGCTGCTGTATCCGATGGACGCCCTCGTATTTGCTGCTGCCGATGCGATCGATGCAACGCTCGTCTCCTTTGACAGCGAACTGATCGAACACGGCGCGAAATCCCCGACTGCCGTTCGGTGACGGCGGCTCTCGTTCCGACCTCGACCTCAATGGAAGTCGATCCGGACCGGTGCCGGAAACGACACAGACACACCACCGACTGGTCTGCAGAACACTCGACGTGGTGGGGTGTGTCTCCCGTCGGACGAAGAACCCACACACCGACAGTTCGAGTGAAGCGTGACTGTCCAGTGCATCCCCCGACCACGTCGCGCTTCACTTGCAAGAGTGGTGTGTCTCTCCGGATCGGCCACCCGATCGTGTCACACGAAACAGACCGATCGGGGTTCCCGAGAACGATTTCCGCGAGTACGTCCACGAACCCGCCGGATCCAGCCCGCAGACCCACACGAATAGTAATTCTTTTGTCTGTAGCACAGAATTGTGCAACTATAGGATGTACGAACTGTGCGGTGAGAAGGAACTCAAGGTCGTCCTCGCGCTCGATCCGGGCGATTCCATCTCGGGCGTCGCGCGGAAGATCGACGAGAACCGGGAGACGATTCGGCGCGTCGTGAACCGGCTCGAGGAGGCGGGCTACGTCGCATACGACGAGGGCCTCCACCTCGTCGACCGAACGATCCGAGACGCCGGTCTCGAGCTCCTGACGGCGTCAGCGGACACGTCGTCACCGTCGATTTCGGAAGCGTACGTCCTCCCGCAGTTCGCGGGGATGGAGTACGCGTACACGAAAATCGACGCGGTTTACGTCTGGACCCGCGGTGGCTACCAGGTCGCTCGCGATCCAGCGGACTACCCCCTGTTCGTCGCCGTCCACGAGTCCGACCTCGACGCCTGGACGGCGTTTTTCGATCGGTTCAACATCCCGACTGCACAGGAGCGCCAGCCCGCCGAAGACCTCGACGGCGCCATCCAGGTCGTTCTGGAGCCGCGGTCACAGATCGATCCCGAGATGGTCGACGGACGGCCCGTCGTCCCGCTTCAGGAGACCGTGGCGTTCGCGAACGAGTACGAGGCGACCTTCGAGTCGGCACTCGACATGCTCGGACGGATGTACGACGACGTCGACACTGACGCAGCCTACCGGATGGAGCCTGCCTGACCGCGAGTCAAGAAGCCCGAAGCGAGGCACTCATCGAAGTGCTCGAGGAACTGGAGCAGTCAGATATCGGATTCGTCCTCGTTGGGGGCTACGCGATCAGCCGGTCCGGGTGGGGCGTTGGAAGTCGCCTCGACTGTCGCAAAAGCACCAACACTCACGTCTGAGGCGTCCTCACGACAGTCGAAGCCGACGACTCACTCCTCGAGAAACTCGTCGAAGTCGCGGGCGGGCGACCGGAAACCGGCCTCGTCGATCCAGCGTTTGAGATACTCGTCGGCCGTCGCCGCCGAGACGTGGCCGCTTTCGACGAATCGTACCAGGAGGCCGATAGATCCGGTCAGACCCACACCGCGCTGCGCTGCGATCGTGCGCGCGTCGCCATCGTCGGTGACGAGCATGCCGTCTGCGACCGCTGCGACGGCCAACGCCTGTGCCTCTCCGGGATCCAGCGATTCGAGGAGTTGTTCTTCCAGTGTCTCCGTCGATGCAGATGGAGTGACGACCGGGATCTCTCTTCCGAGGACGGCCAGGGCGTTTTCGACGTACAGGTGTGTTTCAGCCCCGGCTTCGAGTTCCTCCCGAACAGCCTCCACAGTCACGAGACGGGGCAGATTCAGCAGCAACTCGACGTGGTTGACCTGCGCAAAATTCGAAAGCACGGTAGTGTCGAGAACCGTCGCGTTTCTCGGTACGCCGTTCATTCGAGGTCGCGGGCGGCCTCAATCTCGTCTCTCGCGGCGTCCATGTCTGTGGGACCGAACCGCAGCTCTACACCCTCTTCTCGCAGTATCTCTCGCATCTCGAACCGGTTGACGCCGGCGAGCCGGGCGGCCGTTCCGAGTGTGATCTCGCCGTCCTCGTACAGCGAAACCGCAGCTGCAACCCGTTCGTTCCGGTTCTCTTCGAAGTATTCGCGGAGGACGTGTCGAATGGCGTCGCTTTTGTTTTCGAAAATCCCCGCTCTGATGGCCCCCTCCATGAGATCGGTGAGATCGTCCGGGATGGTGGCAGTGGTTCGGGACATGCCTTCACTCGACGTACGTCTTCATACATTATATGAATTTTGACGGCGAAAGATTGTGACCGTCCAGTTTCGAGACGATACGACCTTGAACGTGTGGGTCCAGGCGCTCGAACTGGTCTGCGGCACGCGGGGAGAACGTCCACGTCCAATCGTCTTCACTCGCCATCCTCGTCCCGGTCGATCATCTCGACGACTTCCTCGCGCGAAACCAGCTGCGCGTCCCCGGAGCGCAGTTCGTGTTCGCTCGCGGCGATCTGCTTTACCCCCTCCCGGGAGAACGCCGGATGCTTCACCGCGTCCCGGGCCGCATACCGGAGGAATTCGCTCCGCGAATTGAACCCCTGTTCCCGCCACGTTGCGTCGATGTCCTCGAGGAACGCCCGGCTCAATCGGAGATCTTCGTGATGACGGGAGACTTCGTCTCTCGAACCACGTGACCCCGAGGCGGTTCACACACCGTCTTCGCAGAACCGGTGCACAGCGACTTCGAGAGGCAGTTCGTCGAAGTCATCGTCAGCCCCGGCGACGAGCGTCGCGTCACGTTCGCGGGCGAGCGCAACGGCGTACGCATCGGCAAGAGAGATGCTCCCACCGGCTTTCACTTCTGCTGCCAGTCGCCAGTCAGCCGCTTCGAGTACCAATCCCTGCCGTTCGAGTGCACGAATGTCTCGGTCAGCTTCCCGCAGCGAGACGTCTGTCGGAACGTCATCCACGCCTTCGAACCGAGCAACGAGATAGAACACTTCACTCGCGTTTGTCTCGGTTAGGAATCCGTCAGCACTACCGGTGAAGACCGCTTCGAGAAGATCAGCGACGGTCTCGTGGCCGGGTTCGTTGTACAGGAAGGCGATGATCGCTTCAGTATCGAAGACGTACCCGCCGCTCATGCGTCCTCTGACGGGCGGAGCCGTTCAGCTCGCTCCTCTTCCGTGCGTTTTTCATCATCCGTCAGTTCACGAACCCGCTCCAGCACGTCACCCCGTTCGTGATCTCCAGCGTGGATTCCATGGAGCTCATCCGGCGACGGCACCGGCTCGATGATGATACGCCCCTGCTCTTCGTAGACGAACACCTCGCCCGGCGTCTCGATCCCGAACTTCTCTCGCAGTTCCTTCGGGATCGTGGCCTGCCCCTTCTGAGACACGCGTACTACTCTTGGTTCATTTGTACTACTTGCCATCGTTAGTAGTATCTTTATCTCTCTGTATTACTAAAGCTACCGAAGTCAAACGACTTGCGACGGTATCTAACCAACTTATCGTGAACACGTGGTACTGGCCGCCGCCCTTCGTGTCAGACAGCGGGATAGGGACTGAAAGGGGCGAGTCGCTGGAGGAAGACGGCTGACGGAAGCACCGCAGCGAACGAAGTGAGCGAGGAGCGCACCGAAGCCCTCGACTCCAGCGACTCGGGGCTTTCGAGGTCGATACCGATCTGTCCCACGTCGTCCAAAGACCAAACCAAAGCGATCCCCCGCAGAATCACGGGGATCGACACTCGACCGGCGTCCCCTCGCGAGGGGAGGCAGTGTCGTCTTCGGTCCGATAGACGATCCCGGAGGCGACGAAGTACGTCGCCAGCCGGTAGTGGTCTCCATGCACCCCGGGTACCGAGGTGTCCGACACCCGGACCAGCTCACCCCGATAGTCGATCACCACTCCGTCGACCTGCCCTGCGGCCGCGTCGAGCCGGTCCCGCGTCGCCCGATATTCGGGAGCTGCTTCGGGGAGGACGGCGGTTCTGTTCTCGTCGATCGCCTCCTCGAAGGGGTCGCGGAGCGTCTCGTTCCCCTCGAACGCCGACGAGTAGGTGGCGTCGGGTTCCGCATCCACGGTGTCATCGTCGACGTCGCCGACGGCGTCGAACTCGAGGGCCGCCCGGTCCGGCTCCCACGTTCCCCAGAAGGTTTCCACGTCGAGGCGATAGCCGTCGTCGACGGTCGTGACCGATTCGACACTGGATCCCGGTCCTTCGACGCGGTCGTACTGATCCCGGTCGATCGCGGTGCGTTCGATGTACGCCTCCTCGTATCGTTCCACGAACGACATCGCCGACTCGCGATCGACCTCCGCCGGCGGGTCGACTCCCTGGAGGGTGTCCACCGGACACGCCTCCGGGAGCGACTCCGTGGACTCGTTCCCGGAAGCGCCCTCGCGCCCGGCGAGACAGCCGGCGACACCCACCGTCGATGCCAGTGCGCCGATCGAAGTGAGCAGCCGGCGTCGGTGCATACGCCACAGTATCTGCCATTCGAGAATAAGCCTTCTCGAAACACCAGTCGGCGTTTGAGCTATCCCAACAAACGACGCGTCGGCGCTCGCGATGCGCAAGGAGAGACAGAGAGCGCCCTCCTCAGACCGATCGGTCCGTCCCGCCGAGCAGTTCGTATGAGGTGTACTCGATCTCGTCGGGATCCCCGGCGAGGATCGGCGCGAGCAACTCGTCCTCCCAGACCAGCCACTGATCGGGATACGCCTCTTTCGACACCGGATCGTCGACCGGGCCCCAGAGATCCCGCCAGGCGGCCCGGCTCTCGTAGGTCCACACCGCCGTGAACCGGCCCGTTCGAGTGCCTTTGATCCCCTGAAGAAACCGATACTCGACGAGTCCCGGAAGATCGAACACGTCGCGCCGTTCGGCGTCCCGAACCGCCTCCCTGAAGTCGTCCGCCGTGGCCGAGTCCGCCAGTTCGTAGTGGTGAATGCTGACGATCATGGGTTCCGTTCGAGTTGGATGTTCGTTTCCGGACGGTCGGGAAAGTACCGGCGATACAGCGGTTTAAACACGGGGATGAGCGCCAGGACAACTACGAGGAACGCCACGACGACCAGCCAGTCCGGGAGCAGATACCGCCAGAGAACCCCGGTGAGGACGGCCGCGAGGGCGACCTGGACGAATCCGAGCAGGCCCACGACGGTGAACGCCTGGGACGACGAGGGGAGGGGCTCGAGCACGACCGCAGACTACGGACACCGGGGGAAAATTTCTTTCCGTGAGACGAACCGATCCGGCGATCGCCGGGATCCCCGCTCGTCACACCCCCCAGACACGGATCCACAGTCACACCCCCCAGACACGGATCCACACTGTCCGTCCAGGTCGTGAAATCTTGTCAACAGGTGACACAGTTTCAATAGTTAACTTGATGATATAATCGCGCCAGTAGCTACCACTTCACACAGGTACTGCGACCGCCGCTATTGCCGTCCCGTCTGCGAGGAAGGCGGCCACCGGGAACGGAGAACGTCCCGCCCGGTGGCCAGTGTGAAGCAGTGAGATCAATCCATGACAGACCAGAACCACACAGAATCCGAATCCGACGACGCCCTCCCGATCAGTCGCCGAACCGTCCTCAGGACTGCCGGCGCTGCCGGTGCCGTCGGTGCCATCGGTGCCCAACCGGCAGCTGCAGCGCGACCGAACCGACGAATCGTCGGCGTCCAGCCCGGCCGAGCGAGGACCGTCGAACGCGGATTGCCGGCGGATCGAACGATCAAAACACTGGATTTCGGGCGGATCGGACAGGCCATCGTCGGCCGGTGGCCCGACCAGGCGCTCCGGGGGCTCCGGCGGAATCCGAACGTCCGGTACGTCGAAGACGACAGCACGATCCGGCCCGAGGGGCACGGTGGAGCCGACCTCGACTGGGGCGCAGATCGCATCGACACGGAGATCACCCACGAGGCGGGACACACCGGCGCGGGGGTGAGCGTCGCGATCGTCGACAGCGGGATCGACCTCCGCCACGACGAACTGGTCGACAACCTCCATCCCTCGCTTCACTTCGCGCCGAACGTCTGCGACAGCGGCGACTGTCCCGAGGACTGGCACGACGACAACGGCCACGGAACGCTCGTCGCCGGAATCGTGGCCGCCTCCCACGACACCGGCAATCGCCCGATCGGCGTGGCCCCCGAAGCGACCTTACACGCGGTGAAGGTGTGGGCCGGCGCAACCGAAGAGGGCTTCTCCTCGGACCTGGCGGAGGGGATCAAATGGGTTGCCGACAACGACATCGACATCGCGAACATGAGCCTGGGGTCGTCCCACAGCCAGACCGTCGAGGATGCGATGGAGTACGCCACAGCCAGGGACGTCGTGTTGATTTCCTCGGCCGGGAACGAACGGGGCGGGGACGTGACGTTCCCGGGCGGCTATCCACAGGACGTCGGCGTGAGTGGGATCACCGAACTGGACGAACTGTCGACGATCTCGTCGACGGGACCCGAGGTCGACATCGGCGCGCCGACGGCCCCCGCGCCAGGATCGCCTCAGGACGGCCGGGGGGTCCTCACAACGCGGCTGGACGGGGGAACCCACCGGACCGGCGGGACCTCCTCGGCTGCGCCACACGTCGCCGGCGCCGCGGCGCTGTTGCTCGCGAACGGAACCCCGCCGGGAGACGTCCAGGACGTCCTCGAGTCGACGGCCGAGGATCTCGGACTCGATGCACAGGAACAGGGCGCTGGCCTGGTCGACGTCGCCAACGCGCTCGGCCTCGATTCGGCAAACGACCTGCTCGAGGTGGAGACCCGTGGAACCGGCGCGAGACGCCACGAGCATGCGTCGCTGATCGGTCGGGTGAACCATCTCGTCGGCTCGGATACCGCCGAGGTGTTCTTCGAATTCCGAATACAGGGCACGTCCGGCTGGGAGCGCACGGATGGCGAGGAAATCTCTCCGGACGAGCCGATTGCCCCGATCCTGGGCAATGAGGAACTCTTCGGACAAATCGCCGAGGATCTCGAACCGGACACCCGATACGATTTCCGGGCAGCCGCAACCGTGACCGAGGACGCCGAAGGATGGGAATCGACCGAGCACGGCGACCGACTGGTAGTCACGACGCTCGGCTACCCGACCGCAGCCTTCGAGGTCGCAAACGACCCACCCGTGAACGAAGGGGACACCGTCATCTTCGACGCGTCCGCCTCGGAAGCCCCGACTGATAGACACACCGGGATTGCGCGAGAGATCGACGAGTACGCGTGGGACTTCGGCGACGGGACCACCGAGACGACCGACGAACCCACGATCGAACACTCTTACGGGCCGGTCGGCGAAGGGAACCACGGGACATTCGACGTGACGCTCACCGTCACCGACGAAGACGGTGGCTCGGACGAGGAACTGTCGGTGACCGAGCAGGAGATCCGGATCAACGCGTATCCGATCGCTGAGTTCGACGTGCTGGTCGACCCGCCGGAACAGCCGGCCGTCCGGGGCGAACCCGTCGCGTTCGACGCCGATGCGTCGTTCGACCCCGACGGTGAGATCGACGAATACGAGTGGGACTTCGGCGACGGCACAATCGAGACGACCGACGAACCCACGATCGAACACACGTACGACGAAGGTGGACTGATGACAGTCACGCTCACCGTCACCGACGACGACGGGGCCTCCCACGAGGAGCTTTCGGTTCACCGAGAAGACGTCACCGTGCACATCCGAGTCTCGATCGACGTCAAACCGAACGGCAGCGGGACCAACCCAGTCAATCTTCGGGAAGAGACGAACGTCCCGGTCGCGGTGTTGCAAACAGCCGACTTCGATTCGCCTGCCGAACTCGACCCGGACACGGTCAGGTTCGGCGCACCCACGACGATCGACACCGGGAACGGGGCAGTTCCGATTCACGCCGGCGGCCACGTCGACGACGTGAACGACAGCGGCGACGAGGACTGGCACTGTCACTTCGCGACGGGGGACACCGGCTTCGATCGCGATGACGACGAAGCGAAACTCGCCGGCGAGACGTACGACGGCACGCCCGTGTTCGGCTTCGACGACGTGCGGATCGTCGGTGGGGGGCGCTCCTGATCCCTCGAAACCCGACCGGGGAGACGCCCCTCGAACCGGATTCGTCAGCCGAAAGGCAGGGGCGAGGTCAGGAGCGTGCCGGCTCGTCTGACGGGCCGCGATCGTACAAAGAGCTATGAACGGACAGAACCCTGGTGTGGGATGAACCGACGCACCCTGCTCGCGGCGGCCGCCGCCGCAATCGCGGGTGGCGGTGCCGGGTGCCTCGAAACCGGACGCAGCGATGAACCACCAGACGAGGATCGAACCGACGCGGGAGGGACCGACGTGACCGACACGCCGACCGACGGTGGAACTCCCGACGACGGCGTAGCGGGCGTCCGCGAGACGCGGTTCGACGTGCTCGGCTCCGCGTTCGAATTCGAGGAGGCTGCAACCGTGAGGTTCGAAGCGGAGACAGTCACGGTGTCGGGAACCATTCCGGGAGACAACACCTGCTACGTCGCCAGACTCGAGCGTGTCACCCGTATAAACGGCACGCTGGAAAACGGAACGCTCGTCGTGAACGTCGAAAGCTACGAGGACGCCGGCGAGGACGATGCGTGCGGGGAAGCCCCGATCGGAATCGACTACGAGGCGGTCGTCGTGTTCGAGGACGAACTCCCGTCGGCTGTGACGGTCGAACACGACGGGGAACAAGTGGTCTCCGAGCAGCGCTCCTGACCGCTCTGGCCACCCAGGCCGAACGCGACGAACGCCTCGAACGTGACGACTGGATCGCCCGCCTTTTTATACAGCCGGGTCGCCAACCGCCCACATCGGCAGCGTACGCCGACACACTCATGTCAGACGACAGCTCCACTCAGACCGACGACCTCGCCGGCACCGTCTTCGAACTGTCCGACCTCGTCGATTACCAGACCGGCGCGATCGTCAGCCGGACGCTGATCGACGGCGAGGGCGGCTCAGTCACCGTCTTCGCCTTCGACGAGGGACAGAACCTCAGTGAACACACCGCCCCCCACGACGCGCTCCTGCAGGTGTTCGACGGCACCGCCGCCGTCACCCTCGACGGCGAGCGCCACGAACTCGAGGACGGCGAATCGATCCTCATGCCCGCGGACGTCCCCCACGCCGTCGACGCCGTCACCTCCTTCAAGATGGCGCTGTCGATGATTCGGTAACAGTTGTTGGCACTGTGATTTTCGTTATTCGATCTGGAACGTGCAAGTTGACGTTCCAGTCCCGATGAGTGCGGATTCGCGTATAAATCTCTGTCATGTTGCCACCTACTGGTAAAAGGCCAGGTGAGGTGAAAACCGCGCCGGAGTCGCTAGATCACGTCGTCGGGGTCGTGGTTCTCGGCCATCCGCTGTGCCTCGGTGGCGTACTGCCGGCGCTGTTCATCGTCGATCACCCGACCGAGGTTCTCCGGGCGGGCCGCAACCGCCGCCGTCGTCTCCCGGACGTCGTCAAAGGAGGTCAACGCTCGTTCCTTCCTGAAGTACTGCCGACCGTCCGTGGTCGCGTACGTCAGGATGATCAGGTTCTGTTCGTCGTCGGAGTAGGTGCGCTCGACGAGCCACACCCGGACGGCGTCGTCGGTGTCGTCAGTGTCGTCGGCGGCAGTCATGTCAGCCGGTACGGAACGTGCAAGGAAGTACGTTCGGACGGTAGTTCTTCCGATCCGGATACTCACCCACGGATAACTGTATCTCTCCATTATCAAAATGTTAATATCATTTCCCATCTGCGATAGTAACGAATGCTTACGGGATGGACGTACAGAGTGGCAAGTGCGACGGGAGTGATCCTGCTCACGGTGGCGGCCGTGCTGTTCGCCAACCATCCCGTCCCGCAGACCCTGTTTACCACGTACGTTCCGCTGTTCGACCGGCTGGAGCCGACCGTCCTGACCGGCGGCTCGCTCCGACTGGCGATGCTTTTGAGCGTGCTCGCGGTCGCCGGGAGCCTGATTCCGCTGTATAAGCCGCAGCCGCGCCGGATCCTCGATACGGTCTTTCTCGCCCAGAAGCGCGTGCTCGCGGGCGGGCTTGCGCTTGCGACGCTTGGCTTTTTCAAGTGGTCCCACCGGCTCCCCCGGGCGACGCTGACGCTCGTAGTGGGCGTTCTCTCGATCACGATCCCCCTGTGGTTCATCTGGATCCGTCGGCGACCCGAACGCGAGGCCGAACGGGCGATCCTCGTCGGCGACGACCTCGCACAGATCCACCGGATCACCCCCGACGTCGACGGAGAGCTGATCGGCTGTCTGTGCCCGACGTTCCTCAACGGCGAGGAGCTCCCGGACAGTGGAGACGGCAGTGACAGACTGTCGGGCAGGCTGGCCGACGGTGGCGTCGCACTCGAGTGGCCGGCCACGGACGACCAGAGCCTCGAGATCGGAATCGAAGCCGGTACAGTACGGCGACTTGGAGGACTCTCCCGGCTCGAAGACGTCATCCGGGAGTACGACGTCGACACCGCCGTCCTGGCGTTTCACCAGGCCGACCGCGCGGAGTTCTTCGGCGCACTGGATGCCTGCTACGAGCATGGCGTCTCCGCAAAGGTTCACCGGAAATTCGCCGACGCAGTGTTGACCGCCGATGCAGAAGCAGGTCCGCTCGTCGATGTCGATATCGAACCCTGGGATCCTCAGGATTACCTCTTCAAGCGGGTATTTGACCTCGCTTTTGCCGGGTTAGCTCTCCTCGTACTCTCGCCGGTTATCCTAGTGATCGCACTCGCAATCAAATTGGAGGGCGAAGGACCGATCCTGTTCAGCCAACGGCGGACCTACCTTTTCGGCGAGACGTTCACCGTATACAAGTTCCGGACGCTCAAGCCGGATCCCGAAGGGGAGGTTGGGACCACGATCGACGAAGACAGGGAAACACCGTTAGGTAACTTCCTTCGAATGACCCACCTCGACGAGATTCCCCAGCTGTGGTCGATTCTGGTCGGCGACATGAGCGTCGTCGGCCCCCGTCCCGCCCAGACGGACATCGAAGACGACTTCGAGGCCGAGGCCGACCAGTGGCGTCATCGGTGGTTCGTCAAACCGGGCCTCACGGGACTGGCCCAGATAAACGACGCGACCAGCCAGGAGCCCCGGGAGAAGATTCAGTACGACATACAGTACATCAGAACACAGTCGTTCACGGGCGACGTCAAGATCGTTCTGCGACAGCTCTGGGACGTGGCCTCCGACGTGTTCGATCTGGCACGGGAAAAGTAACGGCGGATCCGGTCAGTCGACCGTGGGTGAAAGCACGTTCGGCTTCCAGCTGGAACGCTCGATCACTTCTCCAAGCGTCACGACGTCCGCGTTACAGTCATCCGGCATCGCGTTCCGGGTGTCGAAGACGAACTCGGCGGTTTCTCCGACGTACTCGAGGTCGAACGCGTCGTGGTCCACCAGCAACACCACCGCGTCAGCGCCGGCTAGATCCGCTTCCTCTGGCGATCGCAGGAGTCGCCGGGCGGTTCCCTCCGCGTCGACGTGGGGATCGACGACGGAGACCTGCGCTCGGTCGTCGAGCCGATCTGCGACCCGCAACGCCGGCGAGTTCCGAGTGTCACCCACGTTCGGCTTATAAGCGGCACCGAGCGCGACGACGACGGCGTCATCCGGCGGGATGCCACGAGCCGAGAGCATCGTCTCGAGTCGGTCGACCACCAGTTCCGGCATCTGCTCGTTCACGCGGTGGGCGTCCCGAACGAATGACAGCTCCCCGCCGAACTGGTCGGCACGCCACGCGAGGAACTGCGGATCGATCGGGATGCAGTGCCCGCCGACGCCGGGTCCGGGGTAAAACGGCTGGAAGCCGAACGGCTTGGTCGCCGCCGCGTCGATCGCGTCCCACACGTCGCCTTCGAGTCCTTCCGCCAGCGTGACCAGCTCGTTCACCAGGGCGATGTTTACCATCCGGTAGGTATTCTCCAGCGTCTTTGCCAGTTCTGCCGTTTCCGTCGAGTTCACGGGATGCGTGTCGGTCACAACGGCGTCGAACAGTTCGACGGCGGCCTCCCGGGCGATGTCGGTGTCGGCTCCCACGACCAGCGGGATCTCCTCAAAGGCGACGTCCCCGCCGGGATTCAACCGCTCCGGTACCATGGCCAGCCGGATCGGCGTGTCCCGCCCGTCCGTGACGATCGGGGTGACGACCTCCCTGGTCGCTCCAGGGTACACCGTACTGGAGACGACGACGAGCGTCTCCCGGGGTCCAGACTGTTCGGCAACAGTTTCAGCCGCGGCCTCGACGGCGTCCATTCGCGGTTCGTCCCCGTTCATCCCTGTCGGGACCGCGATCACGTAGACGTCACAGTCGGCGACGGTCTTGGGTTCTGCACCCGGCGTGAACCCCGCATCGAGCCCCTCCTGTACGGCGCCGTCGCTCACGTCGTCGACGTAGCTGTCCGCGTGCAGGAGCCGGTCGACTCGGCCGAGATCGATGTCGAATCCCGCGACGTCGAAGCCGGCCTCGATGAACTCCAGCGCCAGCGGCAACCCGACGTATCCAAGGCCGATAACGCCGATATCGGCCTCCCGATCGGCCAGTCGTCGATGGAGTTCGTCTATCGAGCCACTCATCAGATCACCTTCGGATGGAGTTCAGACTGCTCTTCGATGACGTCCTCGAGAATACGGTCGAGATCCGCCTCGGGTGCCCATCCGAGCACGGACTGGAGCTTCGAGACATCCGGTTCGCGTTGATCCGGTTCCTCGAAATTCTCTCCGAACGCTTCCTCGAAGGGAACGTGAGTGATCTCCGAGTCGCTCCCGGTCAGTTCTATCACGCGTTCGGCGAGATCCGTTATACTTGTAGGGTCCGGCGCACCGACGTTGAACACCTCGCCGTGGGCCTCGGGCGTCTCGAGAAGTTCGTGGGTCAACTCGACCGCGTCGGCGACGTGAGTGAAGCTCCGGGTCTGCGTGCCGTCGCCATAGACGGTGAGCGGTTCCCCCGAAAGCGCCTGCTCGACGAACGTCGGGATCACCATGCCGTACTTACCGGTCTGTCGCGGCCCCACGATGTTGAAGTATCGGCCGACCGTGACCGGCAGATCGTACGTCTCGTGGTAGCTGAGCGCGAGGAACTCGTCGGTCGCCTTTGCGGCGGCGTATCCCCACCGCGGCACGGACGTCGGACCGAGCACTCGGTCGTCTGCCTCCGAAAACGGAACGGCCTCGCTTTTGCCGTACACCTCCGATGAAGAGGCCAGAAACGTGGGGACGTCGTGCTCGCGAGCTGCCTCGAGAACGTTCTCGGTTCCGTGGAGATTGGTTCGAAGCGACGCGAGGGGATTCTCGACGACGTGTTCGACGCCCACAGCTGCAGCGAGGTGGTATATCGAATCGACGCCGGAAACCACATTTTCGACCGTCTGATCGTCCCGAACATCACCGTCCCGAACCGCTAGACGGTCGTCATCGATGTGCCGAATGTTGGCTGGACTCCCCGTAGAAAAATTGTCGAGAACGAGTATCCGTTCCCCCGTTTCCTCGAGGAGGTGGTCGACGAGATGAGAGCCGATGAACCCTCCCCCACCGGTGATGAGAATTGTCATGTGAATTGTCCTAGTCGTGGTCGAACAAAAGTGTACTTTTCCAGTTGTGGAGTTCGCTCTTCGGGTTAATACCTGTATAAACTGAGAACTCTCCGGCTGTTACCGATGCATTACTAAATGGCATACTGTCGCAAGCCAAATCGTGCGTCCCTTCAGCCATCACGCGAATCGTGTCCCCTCCGTCGGTGTACTCGCCGGACTCGGTAAATCGGTCACCGTGCTCGGGTTCCGATCGATGGTGATCTCCGAAATTCTCAGGGCAGTGTGATGAAGGAATCCACAGTCTCTGCCGCGGAGTCGGGCCTCGAAGGAGACACGATACTCGTCACCGGCGGCGCCGGGTTCGTCGGGAGCCACCTCGTCCGGGCGCTACACCCCGAAAACGAGGTCCGGATCCTGGACGACTTTTCGACCGGACGCCGCGAGAACGTCCCCGACGGCGTCGAGGTGTTTGCGGGGGACGTCCGCGACGACGAGCTTCTCGAACGCGCGGCGGCGGACGTCGACGGCATCTGTCATCTGGCCGCACTCGTGAGCGTCGAGGAGTCGGTCCAGGACCCCGAGCGGACCCAGTCGATCAACGCCGACGCGACGCTGTCGGCCCTGGAAGCAGCCAGGAGAGCGGACGCCAGGTTCGTCCTGGCCTCCAGTGCGGCCGTCTACGGGGAGCCCGAATCGGTTCCGATCGCCGAATCCCATCCGACGGAGCCGACCTCACCGTACGGGCTCTCGAAGCTCACCGCGGACCAGTACGCGAGGCTGTACACCCGACTCTACGACGTTCCGACGGTATCGCTCCGGTACTTCAACATCTACGGCCCCGGTCAGCAGGGCGGCGACTACAGCGGCGTGATCGACGCCTTCCTCGAGCGTGCGCTGGCCGGCCAACCGATCGAAGTACACGGAAGCGGAACCCAGACACGGGACTTCGTTCACGTCGACGACATCGTTCGGGCGACGGTGCGCGCATTCGTCACCGATTCAGTAGGCGAGGCGTTCAACGTCGGCACCGGCGACAGCACGAGCATCAACCAGCTCGCGACCGTCGTCGCCGAGTCCGTAGAATCGACCGTCGAGATCGTTCACACCGACCCGCGGGCGGGCGACATCGAGGAGAGCACCGCGAGCACTGAAAAGGCCAGCCAGCAGTTGGGCTTCGACTCGGAGATCGACCTCTCAGAGGGGATCGCCGACCTGGTCTCCCATCGCCGGTAAGGGTACCACAACGGATTCGCCGGAGCCGAGACGGCAGCACCCTACGGCTCGTCCCGTTTCTGCTGGTCGGCCTGTTCCGCCAGCCGCTCCAGTTCCGCCTCCGCCGCCGGCGACCGACGGTGTTGGGGCGACAGGATCGCCTCCCCGGAGCCGACGACCCGATCAGAATCCCCGTCCCCGTCGTCAGTTCCGCGGTCCCGATCGTCGGTCTCACCGGAACGGTCTCGAGAAACCGACCGAAGCAGCCTGCGCAGACGGTCGAACACGTGAATCCCGACCGCAGCCAGCAGTAAAAAATCCACGGCGACCCGTTTCAAACGTTCTCGGTCCCGATCAGCCCCACGCGTCGCGATGTTCCCGGACGAACGCCGACAGCCCACGTGGCTCCCGTCCCAGCACCCGGCGGACGTCGTCGGTCACGCGGTCGGCCAACCCCAGCCGCGCAGTTGTGTAGATGCCGGCCATCACGGCCGCCTTTCCGAACCCCTCGCCGGCCCGAATACGCCGCCACAGGAACCGGATCACCGACGGGTCGACGTACTGCACCTCCCGCCCCAGTTCCCGTGTGAGGAGGTCCGCCACCTCCGTGTACCCGAGGGCAGCCGGCCCCGTCAGGTCGTACGCCCGGACGTCACCGTCGGTCCCCTCGCGGAGGGCTGTGACGCCCACGGCGGCGACGTCCCGGGCGTCGACGAAACTCGTCTTCCCGGAGCCGGCAGGAACGAACAGCTGGCCGTCCCGGATCTCCTCGCGATGGTCCTCGAGCAGGTTCTGCATGAAAAACGACGCCCGGAGGAACGTCGCGTCGACCCCCGACTCGGCAAGCCACGATTCGATCCGGGCGTGTGGGACGATCGGGTTCCGATCGGCGCCGATTACCGACAGGAACACCACCCGTTCGACCCCCGCCCCGATCGCTGCCGACAGCGCGGGAAGCAGATCCCGCCGAACCCGGGAGATCGCAGGAGGACGCACCAGAAACAGCGCGTCAACGCCCGCAAACGCCGCCCGCCACGTCGTCGGATCGGTGAAATCGAACCGGACGACCTCGTCGGCAGCCCCGTCGAACGCCCCCGGGGAGCGAGTCGCCGCCCGGATCGTCAGATCACCGCCGTCGAATCGGCCCGCCGAACCGCCTCCACCGGCCCGAACCGTCGAACCGCCTCCACCGGTCCGACCCGACGGTCCCTGATCCCCCGCCAGTTCCTCACAGACCGCCCCGCCGACGGTCCCGGTCGCCCCCGTGACGAGGATCGTCTCGCCCGCGGTTCGATCCCCACTCACGCCGGTCCCACCTTCGGACACTCCCGGACGTACGTCCCGTCTTCGAGCACCTCGAGGATGGCGGCCGCCACGTCGGCACGGTCGACCGCCCCGAACCCGAGGTCGATGTCGCCGAGCCGGTACTCCCCGTCGGGATCGCCCTCGCCGAGTCGCGGCACTCGCAGAACCGTCCACTCCAGGTCCGTCGCTCCGACGCGCCGGACGTGTTCGCCGGCGTCCGCGAGGACGTCCCCGGCGAACAGCCGCAACAGAAGACCCATCACCCGCCCGCCGAGGGACACCGACTCGCCGTCGGTCCGAACGCCGGCGCCCACGAGCGTCACGTATCGCGAGACGCCCGCCTCGGCCATCGCTGCGGTCACGTGTCCGCCCGCGACTGCGAGCAGGTCGTCGGGGCCGTCGCCGGTCTGGCCGAGCACGCTCGCGACAGCGTCGACTCCTTCGAGAGCCGTTTCGATTCCCTCCCCTCGGTAGACATCGCCCGTCACGACGGTCACCCCCTCGTCTGTGCGCAACTCCGGGGGTAGTTTCTCCGGCGATCGGGTGTGCGCGACCACCTCGTGTCCCCGGGAACGCGCTCGCTCACACAGCGGGACGCCGGTCCGTCCCGTCGCACCGAATACGGCGATCTTCATGCGTTCATTATCACCCCCGACCGGATATACTTGCAACTTCGAAGTGTCGAAGTATTGGGCCCGAAGATGGTGTTTTCGCTATACTTCGAAAGAAAGAGTAATACTCAGAGTCGCCAGAAACTTACTATGGATTCCGACGCCGAATTCGAACTCGGATTGGGATACACACCCGAGAAAGCCCGGAGACTTCGGGAGGAACTGGCCCCGGACGAGCGCGAGCGCGTCGAGGCCACCGTCGCCAGACTGCTTGGGCTGCTCGGCAGGGCTCACGCGATCGCCGTCCTCTCGGCGTTCGCCTTCGCCGACGGACCCCTTCGGTTTCGCGACCTCGAATCGAGCCTCGAGGTTCCCCCGAACACGCTCTCGACCCGGCTCACGGAGCTTTCCGACGCCGGACTGCTCTCACGGACCGCCTACGACGAAGTCCCACCGCGGGTCGAATACGAACCGACGGAAACGGCTCGGGCACTGTTCCCCGCGTTCGGTCACCTCCACGTCTGGGCGCTCGAACACGAACTCGAACCAGAAACGGAGTGACCAGAAACGGAGTGACCAGAAACGAAGACGGCCGACGGCAGTTTCCTCCCTAACCGTGAGGCTAGCCGGCATCAGCCCGGTCGATCGCGTCCGTGACACGTTCCAACAGCGCCTCTATCTCCGGCCTGTCGAGCTCCCAGTCGGTCGGCGAATGATGATACGCCGACAGCACCGACTGCACCGCCTCGAGTTGGGCGAGTGTGAACGCCATCTCGCCGTCGTCGAGGCGATCGAACGCCCGATACACCTCGATCGACGGCGGCCCCGTTTCCGAGGACTTCACCGTGCGTTCTCGTTCGATCCGGTCGAGGAGGACGTGATGGAGCGTCCACTGCTCCTCCCGCGGGATCGACAGCGCAACCGACCGACCTGTGTGCTGTGAACTGGACATGACCTTCGATCTCTCTTGTTAGGCGTCCGCCCCTATGTCATGCTCCTTGTTAACTCTTACCACAGACCGGGCGAAATGATGACGATGCGCTGCGCCCGAGATCCGCTAGGAGTCGGTCTCTTCGACCGGCGCACCCGGGACGTTGTTTTGGACGCTTGTGAGCCCCTGTTTCGCCTTCTGTTTCGAGGCGTAGCCCTGCCCCGAGTCGGCGATGATGTTGCCGTTCTGGTGGACGAGCCGCCAGCGCCACCCGCCTTCGGCGTCCTCGAACAGTTCGAATGTAGCGTTGCTGCCGCCTTCCTCCGGCGCCTCCTCGTCTTTCGACTCGTCGACGGTGTATGCGCCCGGGGCGTTGCGCCGGACGCTTTCGAGCCCCTGTTCGGCCTTCTGCCTGGAGGCGTACCCTTCCCCGGAGTCGGCGATCACGTTGCCGTTCCGGTGGACGAGCCGCCAGCGGTACTTCCCGCCGGCGTCCTCGTACAGTTCGAACCGGGCCTTGCTCGCGACGACGTCCGTTTCGACCTCGCCGTCCGCTTCGGGCCACTCCAGCCCGACGTCGAGACGGACGTCGTCCCCCGCTCTGGTGAGTTCGACGTCCACCTCCGCCTCCGCGGGCGGGTCGATCGTCACGCTCTGGTCGTCGTCGACCGGGACCGCCTCGCCGCGGCGGAACCGGTCGGCCAGGCGGCCGAAGAACGTCGCCAGTCGCCGTCGCTTTTGTACCTCCGTGGACTCGTGGATCGTCTCGTCTGTCATGCGGGCGAATTGTCGAAGGGAGACAACAAATAACTCCTCCCTGGACGGGACCGTCGCGTCGCCGGCCCGAAGGGCCCCACGCGCTGTACGTCGGGATTTGGGTCGTCTTCCTCGGGCAGGTGGTGCTCGTCGCGGCGGCGGAGTTAGCCGCGAGGAAGTTTTTAGGGTCGGTCGGGGCGTACCCCTGGATATGAGCAAACTCGCGTTCGATCCCGACGAAACGGCGCTCGTGGTGGTGGACATGCAAAACGGGTTCTGTCACCCCGAGGGAAGCCTGTACGCCCCCGGCAGCGAGCAGGCGCTCGACCCGGTGTCGACGCTCGTCGACAGGGCCCGCGAGGCGGGCACGCAGGTGGTGTACACCCGCGACGTCCACCCGCCCGAGCAGTTCGAGGACGCCCACTACTACGACGAGTTCGAGCAGTGGGGCGAACACGTCCTGGAGGGCTCCTGGGAGGCGGAGATCCACGACGACCTCGCGGTCAGACCCGAGGACCACGTCGTCGAAAAGCACACCTACGACGCCTTTTATCAAACCGAACTCGAAGGATGGCTGACGGCCCGAAACCTCCGGGAGCTGGTGATCTGCGGGACACTGGCGAACGTCTGCGTGCTCCACACCGCCGGCAGCGCCGGCCTGCGGGACTTCCGGCCGGTGCTCGTCGAGGACGCGCTGGGGGCGATCGAGGACGATCACCGGGAGTACGCCGTCGACCACGCCGACTGGCTGTTCGGGGAGCGTGCGACCGTCGAGGAGATCGAGTTCGAAAACTGACCGGCAGGATCTCGCTGGACCGGACGGCGTTCGTCGAGTCGAGCCAGAGAGGCTCACACAGTACACACGAAAATAGCTAAGTACGCTGGCTCACAACGTACACACGATGAGCAGCGACAAGAAGCGCGTTCAATTTCGGGCCCCACATCGACTCATCGATCGGACCGATGCCCTCGCGGAAGTTCTCGGGGAGGACCGGACGGATATCCTCGTGACCGCGCTGCGGGAGTACCTTCGGGAGGCCACCCACGACGACGCGCTCGTTCAGGAGATCGCCTCCGCCTACTACGACGACGAGATCTCCTTCGAACAACTCAAATCACTCGTCGGTGCCGAAGAGGCGGCGAACCTCCGCGTGTTGAAACAGCAACTGGACGAAGACTTCATCGACGAGGTCGCCGACACATAGATGACGACGCTCGTCGCAGACACCTCCGCTCTCGTCAGTCTCGGAGTCGTCGCCGATGCGGAGCACGATCCGCTCGAGCTGTGTCTGGCCCGATACGAGGTCGTCGTCCCGGCAGTTGTTCTCGACGAACTCCGGGAGGTTTCCTCGTACGACGACGCACACGGCCGTGCCGCAACCGTCGTCCTCGACCGAACAGCTGCACTCGACGTGCGGGCGGTCGAGCTCGATACCGGGTTTCCGCTCGACGACGGTGAAAACGCTGCTGTCTCACTCGCGAACGAACTCGATGCCGGACTTCTGCTCTGTGATGAATTCACACAGCTCGGATTGATCCACGCGTCGCTTTCGGATACCAGACTCGTGACGACACCGACGCTGCTCTCGGTTCTCGTTCGGACCGATCGGCTCTCCGTCGCCGATGCTCGCACGCACCTCGAAGAGATCAGTGACGCGCGCAGCTGGGAAGCAAACAGCTACGTTCGGCGGGCCCAGTCGCTGTTCGAGGAACGATAGCAACGGCTCCTAGCCGTCGAACCCGTCCTCCCACCGGAACCGCCCGTCGCGCTGGATCACCTCGCCGTCGACAGACAGCGTGGCGTCCTCGCTGGTGTCCGTGATCAGGTCCACGTGGACTGCCGAGTCGTTGCCCGACTCACCCTCCGGCAAGCAGGCGTCGTAGGCCCGCCCGAGCGCCAGGTGGACCGTCTCCCCCATCTTCTCGTCGAACAGGATGTTGTCCGTAAACCGGTCGATGCCGCGGTTCATCCCGATTCCCAGCTCCCCCAGCCGTCGGGCGCCGTCGTCCGTCTCGAGGATCGACGCCAGTTCCGCCTCGTTTTCGCCGGCCGCGAAGTCGACCACCGCCCCGTCTTCGAATGTCAGGTGGACGTCCCGCAGGCGCTTGCCGTTAATCGTCATCGGCACGTCGAAGTACACCTCCCCCTCGGTCGCGTACGGCGCGGTGAACACCTCCCCCGACGGGAGGTTGTGCGAATCGTACGCCACCGACGCACAGGAGTTGACGGCGGTGCGTCCCTCGATCGACATCGTCAGGTCCGTGTCCGCCTTCCGGAGCCGGACCTCGCTGCCCGCGTCCAGGATCTCTTTCAGCTGTTGCATCTCCGCCGCAAGCGACTCCCAGTCGCGCAAGATCGCGTCGTAAACGAACTCCCGGTACTCCTCGAAGGCCATCCCGGCCTGCTGGGCCAGCGATCGGGTCGGATGCACCGTCGACACCCAGTCGGTTCCCATCCGGGCCTCGCGGATCCCCGTCCGGGCTCGCGAACTGGCCTGCCTGACGTCGGGGGCGACGTCCGCCAACGCCGCAGTGTTCCGGCCGCCGCCCAGAAACAGGACGGCGTCGGCCGCCTCGTATAGCGCGAGTTCGTGCTCCGGATCCGGCTCGAACTCCCCGTCGTGCGCCTGCAGGTACGCCCGCGTCAGCTCGTCGGAGTCATACGTGAAAATCGGGTTCGCCCCGCGTTCGCCCAGCAGTTCCGCGGTCGCGACGCCCAGATCGTGGGCGCCCTCCGCGACCGAGACCACGACGTCGTCGCCCGGTTCTATCCGTGCGCTCCAGTCGACCAGCAACTGTGCGTGGTCGGAGACGCGATCGTCCATGTATCACCCGAGTGGCCCGGACCTATAGGGTGTGGCGATCCGGTGTCGAGTTACCGCTCGGTCGGCGCAGCCCCGGACGTCTCCCCGCCCGCGGGCGCTCCCTCGGACGCCTCGGTGGCGGCCCGGCGACGGTTCCGGATCACGCCGGCAACGAGCATCGCCGCCCCCACCCCGCGCAGGACGAGGTCGTTCGAAAGCGTAAACAGCGTGACGTCGGCGCCGACGAGCCCGAGCATCGTTCCCGCGGGCATGAGCACCATCCCCGGCACCGACAGCAGCACGGCGGCGACGATGAAGCCGACCCGCGAGGATCGGGAGACGTCGGTGCGGTAGTAGCCGATGATCGCGATCCCGAGCGCGTACACGCCCGCGAACATCGCGACAACCGGGGCGACGACCTCCGGCAGGAAGAACCCGAGGTCGGTCATGTCGGCCCACGAGAGGACCGACGCCTCGCCGGGCGGGGCGTCCTCGGGGATCCGCAACAGCAGGATTCCCGGCGCGAACACGAACGCAAAGGGCACCAGAATCTTGTTCAGCGACAGCAAGAACGCGAGCTTCCCGGTCGGGAACGGATCCGACTTCGCCACCCCGGCGGCGGCGTAGGCGGCGACCATCACCGGCGGCGTCACGTCGGCCATCAGCCCCAGGTACAGGACGAACAGGTGTGCCGCGAGGATGGCGATTCCGAACTCCGGCAGCACCGGGCCCAGGAGCACGACGATGATGATGTACATCACCGTCGTCGGCATCCCCATTCCGACGACGACCGAGGCGATCCCCGCCAGGATCAAAAGCAGAACGAGCGACCCGCCGCTGACGTCGAGGATCAGCGCCCGGAAGCTCCCGCCCAGTCCGGTGAGGTTAATGACGCCGGGAATGACGCCGGCTGCGGCGACCGCGATCACGACGACCGTCGCCGTCCGAGCGCCCGAGTCCATCGACTTGAGCACGAACGACACGAAGCTCCCGGCACGGGTGGTGGCGACCTCGCGGTCGAGCTTCGCGTCGATCAACTCTGCGGCGGCGTCGACGGAGTCGTCCAGGTTCAAAAGCGGTGCCTCGCCCCGGGGATCCGCGAGCAGGAACAGCACGCTGATTCCGATGACGATCGCGCCCAGCGAGGAGAGCGCCTCGACGGCGGCGGCCCCCAGCGACAGCCCGACGCCGGTCGTCCCGGCGATGAGCTCGGTCGGCGGGACACCGTACAGGTGCCAGGAGACGACCGTTGCGGCGTATCCCGCGGCGACCGCCCCGACCAGGTACGGGCCCGTTCGTTCGTTGTACGCCGCCACCATGGCGATCAGCGCGACGGTAGCGATGATGGTGAACCAGCCCGCCCGGCCGATCGAGAGCCGCGCGATCACGAGGTAGTACAACAGCAGCCCCAGCGGTACGAGATAGAACCACCCCCGCCGCATGTGGGGGCCGATGTCGAGCAGCTCGTCGCGGTCGAGCCCGCCGATCCCGTGTTTGACTGCCTCGAAGTGGACCATCACCCACATTCCGAAGAAGAACGCAAGCGCAGGCAGCGTGGCGGCGATGATCACCTCGCGGAACGGCGTCCCGGTGAACTCGACGATCAGGAACGCCGCCGCGCCCATCACCGGCGGGAGGATCTGTCCCCCCGAGGAGACGGACGACTCCACCGCGCCGGCGAACTCCGGCGAGTAGCCCGACCGCTTCATCAACGGGATCGTCAACGCCCCGGTCGTCACCGTGTTCGCGACCGACGATCCGGAAAGCATCCCCATGAAGCCCGAGGAGACGACGCTGGCCTTCGCCGGGCCGCCTTCCCGTGTCCCGGTGATCGAGTACGCGAGGTCGATGAACCACTTGCCGGCGCCGGACATCTCCAGGAACGCACCGAAGAGGATGAAGATGTAGATGAACCGCACCGACACCCCCACGGGGACACCCAGGATCCCCTCGACGGTGTACCAGAGGTTCTGGACGATCTGGTCCCACCGCAGTTCGGAGGTGGCGAAGATCCCGATCCCGGGAGCACCACGCGGGATGAGGAACCCGTACTTCGCGTAGACAATAAAGAGGCTCACCAACCCCATCAGGAGAATCCCCAGCGCCCGACGGGTCGCCTCCAGCACGAGAAGGATCGCGAGCACGCCCATCAGATACGCGACCGGGTACGTCGCCAGTGGGCCCACCGCCAGCGGTTCGAGGAACGGGTACACCTCGCCGAGCGTGCCGGCGCCCCGCAGGCCCCGAACGCGCACGACGTCCGTAATTTCGCTGTAGCGAGTGACGTAGTAGGCGGTCGGCAAAAGCGACAGGAAAATGAGAACGACGTCAGAGGGGGTGACCCGGTCGGAGTTCTCATCGACGAAAAACCAACTGGCCCACCCGCGGAGCCGTTCGACCCCACGGGAGACGGGGTGGTCGCCCAGTCGATCGCGCACCGCCGCCACGCTCCGCCCGCACCACTGGACGACGGCGCCGGTTCCGGTCGACCCGGGGTACAGGAGGAACGCGAGGATCAGCGCGAAATTGACGTGGATCGCCCGGATCTGGAGCTGCGCGAGCGCGCCGATCCGGATGTATCCGACGAACGGCACTGTGAACCCGAACGTGAACCCTCGGGCAGCGAGCCACATCTGGAACGCCGAAAAGGAGATCGCGACGATCGCGACGACGACTGCCGCAATCCCGCGGACGTTCCGTTTCTTCTCGATCTCTTCGAGCACCTCGTCGGCAGCCGACGCCGCGGTGCTCCCGCGTTTGGCGACACCACCGCCATCGGGTGCGGGTTCGCCGCCGGGAGCACGGTCGTCGTCGGGAAAACCTTCGTTGTGTGTGGTCATGCGTTAGTCGTGTTCGATGTCGTACTCGCTTGTCACGCCCCATCCTCGCCTATCTAATTCGGATTTCGACCGTTCCGCCGTCGGCCATCCCCGAGAGATCGTACCGCGTTCCGTCGACGACGAGATCGTGATCGGCGATGAGACCAGTCGAGATCCGGAGCGTCCCGTATTCCTGTCCGTCGATGTCGTACACGTATCTCCCGTCCTGCTGTGTGACTTCGGCGTGCGAGGGGAGACCGGCACCGAACGAACTGAACTCCATTCTGTCCATTACCAGCTTCCCGTCCGAGACGACGTAAACGTCCCGAACGAGCGTCCGTTCGACGCTGTGCTCGTATTCGATAACGACTTCGGCGCCGTCGGCGACGTCGACTGCGGTCAGTTCCTCGCCGGTCTCGTCGGTGACGATCAGCGTCTGGTCGGCCGAAAGGACGCTCCCGACACCACCGAACGGAGCCACGAAGAGCCCGACGGACAGGACCGCTGCGAGCCCGACGAGGACGGCGTACGGCCACAGCCGACGGGACACGCTAGTCGAAGTAGCGTGCTGCGCCCTCGTGGAGGTCGATCGGCATCCCGTCCTGGGCCGTCTCGACGCTGATGAAGTCGGTCTTGATCGTCAGCCGATCGAGGTTGTCGAAGATCGCCGCCGTCACGTCCTCAACGATGTCCGCGGAGTACTCCTCGCGGGTCGCGATCATCGCCTGGACGGAGACGGTGTCGACGTCCTCGCCGATCCCCTCGTAGGTGCCGCCGGGGATGGTGTCGTCGGCGAACCACTCGGCGGCGTCACGTGCGGCCTGCCGCTCGTCGTCGGACATGTTCAAAATCTCGATGTCTGCAGTGGTCGCCAGTTCCTCGACAGCACCGACTGGCCAGCCACCCACGACGAACGCGGCGTCGACGTCGCCGTCGCGGATCTGGTCTGCCGCCTGCGTGAAGTCGGTGTTCTGCTCGTCGAAGTCGTCCGGCGTCAGCCCGGCGACCGACTCGAGGATCTGCAGGGCGTTGACCTGCGTCCCGCTGCCGAGGTCGCCGGTGTTGACCGCCGCGCCCTCCATGTCGGCGATCGAGTCGATCCCGGCGTCGGGTCGAGTGATGATGTGGATCGTCTCGGGGTACAGCGTCGCCACGCCCTGGAGGTTCTCGATCGGGTCGCCCTCGAACGCCTCGAGACCGGTGCCGTTTGCCGCGAAGAAGGCGATGTCGTTTTGGATCAGCGCGAAGTCGGCGTCGCCGGAGCCGAGACTCCCGACGTTTTCGACGGACGCCCCCGTGGCGGAGACTTCCATGTCGTAATCGGTGTTGTCCTCGACGATTCCCTCAAACTCGCCGGACAACGGAAAGTACGTCCCGCCCGTGCCGCCGGCGTGCCAGCGGATGACTTCCGCCTCGTCGTCGCCCAGACAGCCCGCCAGGCCGACGATTCCTGCCGCTCCGAGTCCTTTGAGTACGTCCCGTCGGTCGACGTGTCCGTTGATATTGGATGTCATATACCAGTAAGTCGAACGGGATGAGCAGCTATAATGGTTTTCCCCGCGGTTTATATTAAGGCAGTTTAAATATCCCTGTCGAGAAATAACCGCCTGCCGACAGCTCACGCCAGCGGCGTCCGCTCGACCACAGTACCGTCGACGGTCGGATACTGTTCGACGATCTCGCCGTCCGCGAGGTCGCCCTCCTCGATCATCTCCTCGAGAAGCCACCAGGCGACCTCGACGTGGCTCCGCTTTGCGGTGTAAAACTCCTCGGGAACGCCCAGTTCCTCGAACCGTTCTGGTTCCGCCTTGGTCTTCCCGTAGACGATGGTGCCGTCGTCGGTGATCTCGTCGAACTCCCGACGAACGTTCCTGGCCATCCGTTTGAGCCTGTTGCGGTGCTGGGCGGCGTCCTTGAACACGCTGGTACAGAAGTAGACGCGCTCGTGGGCGGCCATCTCCTCGAGGATCGCGGTTTTCGACCCGTCGACGGCGGACATATGGCCCTCCTGGAGTTCGAATCCCTCCTGTTGCATCCGGCGGTAGTTGCCCTGGCTCATCTCGAACTCGTTGACGTTGCAAAACTCCGCGGCGCCCTCGTCGAGAAACTCCAGGAACTCCGGTTCCGCACGGATCCCGGGAATCTCGAAGGCCGGCGTGAGACCCTCCTCGCGGGCGACATAGAGGATGTCTTCCCACTCCGTGCCGTGGAGATCGCCCCACAGTTCCAGCGGGGGATGAAACCGGATCTCGTCGAGACCGGCCTCCGCGAGCCGCCGCATGTTCTCCCGCCCGCCCGTGATTCCGGTGTAGAGGTGGATGTGGTGATCCTCGCCGAACTCGTCTTTCAACAGCCGGATGTAGCGACAGGTCCGTTCCATCGCCTCCTGTGGCTCGCCGCCGGTGATCGACGAGCCCAACGCGTCCATGCGTTTCGCCTCCTCGATGACGTCCTCGTCTGACTCGACGAGCCGTTCGTTCGCGTAGACGTCAGTGACGTTCTTGCGGTTCTCCCCGAGCGGGCAGTAAAAGCAGTCGCGCTGGTCGCAGTAGCCGTACACGAAAAGCACCAGCTTGCCGCCTTTAGCGCACTGTTTGCACCCCTCGGAGATCATGAAGTAGCCGTGTTAGCGTCTCCGAGACCAAAAAGCGTGCGAAATCCGATCTGCCGGTCGTTCCTGTCGCAGCCCGTCGTGTCTCGCCTGCCGGGCGGCGAGTCTTGCCGACGCCGTCGACAACGGACGCGTGTTGCCGGGGCGAACGCCTCTTTACGTGGTCCGTCCCGAACGAAGAGTGTGAGCCAGAAACAGGAGCAATCCGAACGCGACTCCGTACCGACCTTCGGCGTGACAGCGACCGCAGAGACAGCCACGAAAACGACCGTCCAAGCCCGCGGATTCGAGTTCGTGATCGACGAACCCGAAGACCTCGGGGGAGAAAACGCCGGCCCGAACCCCGTCGAGTATCTGGCGGGATCGCTCGCCGGCTGTCTGAACGTCGTCTGCCACCTCGTCGCCGACGAGTACGGCATCGAGATCGACGATCTCGAGTTCGAGATCGAAGGCGAACTCGACCCGTCGAAGCTGCTCGACGACGCCGAAGGCGTCCGGGCGGGCTACCAGGGACTTCGCGTCGGGATCGACGCGACGACCGACGCCGACGAGGCGACCCTCCAGGAGTGGCTGGCGGAAGTCGAGGACCGCTGTCCGGTCACCGACAACGTCGCCAACGAGACGCCGGTCGCGATCGAACTGACGGCCCAGTGACGGAGCTCGGCAGCGAGAATCGCCGAATCCGTGGCATCTGTGTTGTATTTTAATTACAATACCGCCTCATCTCCGAGATCCTATCCGCCGATATACGGGCTTTTATAACTCTCTCCCGGCCTAGGTATTGCAATCAAAGCACAATACTTTAGTACACCATGCACAAATAGGCTTGTATGGCAATGGGCACATCGACCAAGAACGTGTTCGATTACGAGTGGGAGTATTCACCGCGGGTGACGACCCTATTTGGGGTTTTCACTGCGGTTGCGCTAGTTGGCTGGCTGGTGACTGTGATCCTGACGGCGATTCACATGTTCGCACTCCCTGCAATTCCGGCTGACGCACCGGTGCAGGGAAGCATCGAAGTGATCACGAGTCAGTGGGCGTACGTCTTCGGGATCCCGCTTGCGACGCTGGGTGGGTTCTACTACCTGACGACGATCGGGCTGGCGCTGTGGTGGTTCGACACCCGGCACCCGCTGATCATCAAGATCCTCACGCCGATCACCGTCACCGGCGTGCTGGCGTCGTCGTACTTCGTGTGGCTCCAGCTGGTTCCGATCGGCGAGATCTGCCCGTTCTGTATGGTCTCCGCCAGCGCGACGGTGATACTGCTGGGGCTCGAACTCGCCATCCTGCGCGTGAGTGACACCCCCTCGCTGGGAAGTATGCTCGGCGACTTCGGGACGGTTCTGGGTACCACCCGGTTTTCACAGATCCTCGTCCCGGTCACCATCGGCCTGCTGACCCTCGCCGGCATGTTCCTCGTTCCGATGCTTCCCCTCCCGGATCCGGTTCCGTTCTGAGTAGCGGACCGGTAGTGGGAACAATGAACCGCCTCGGGGTCAAGTGGTTCGAGAATCGAAGATTCTCGTCATCACGGAAATCTCCGATTTCCGTACGACCCCGAGGCACTCGGCCTGTCTTACCTGTAGATACCCCTTTCTGACGCGAAAACGATCGAGAGCAACGCGAAAAGAGCAAAAAGCGGCTGCAAAAAGCGGTTCGAAAATACGGCGCCCCCGTGGCGCCTGTGGGCAATTTCACCGAGTAGCCGATCGCTAGTTCAGCGTGGGGTTCGTCGGGTGGAACACACCTGCCGGGTTCCCCCGGTGGACCCAGACGTGCAGCGCTGTAAACGGGGAGTCCGGAATGGGATGCCATCCCTCCTCCTCGGAGACAGCGAGCGAACGCCTCGACTCCTCGTCGGAAAAGTAGTTCGCTGGGGCGTTGAGAGTCCCCATGTGTGCGAACTCTACTGCACCGAGACGGAGATCATCGTCGTGGTCGGGGTCGTGAATGTCACCCGGTTCCGGACGGTAGTTCCCTGTGGTGTAGTAAACGAGCATGGGCGGCACCGTGATATCGGCGTCCACATCTTCGTCCGCCGCAATGAGAGCAGGGTTGACGAAGTGGAATCCCATACCCGGGACATACGGGGAGATCAATCCAGCGTAGCCATCGTCACGGGCTAGCTGTACGTCCCTGTACTTTCGCGTCGCGGCGCGAACTGCATTGAGTTCCGCTGTTAGCGTGTCGGCGCTCGCAGTGACCGACCCGACCGAGGCTAGACCGGCAACAGCTGCCGCAGTTCCCAGCAACGTTTCTCGTCTTGTCAGTTCGAATAACGACTGTTTCATCGCGAAGAGAGGAAGGGCACGCGAGGAGATAAACCATGCAGTATACATAACTAATTTTCATTATAAATACAGCTCTTCGACGATCCGAGAGTATGAGAAAGTGTAAACCGACTGGTCGGCTACTGTCGTTGTGGCGAGTCCGTTACGATTCAGATACGCCCCCGGTTCCTGGAGCCCCGGCCGCGTCGAGTCGGATCTCTATCGGCCCCTGGACTCGAACCTGGGTGCAGACAGCGGCCGGCCGTGGTTCAAGCCCCCGTCGGGCTACCAGGCGCGACGGTTCGAGATGGACAACGGCGACGTCGCGCTGTTCTGCTGGGGGAGCGACGACGGCCCAGAGGGAACCGACGGCGGCCCCGCGGGCTACTGGATCGGCAACACCGAGACCCCCCAGCGCCTCTGGAAGACCGAGAAGTACGGCTTCGAGGAGATTCCGTATCCGATCAGCCGGTGGGCCGAGAAGGAACTGCTGGCCCAGCTACACCGGGAGTCGCCGTGGCTCGAACCGTATGCCCACATCTCGTGGTTCTTCTTGCCGGTGTTCCTCTCGAAGGACGGTCGGGAGACGACCCGGGAATTCTTCCGGGACCACGCCGCCGGATTCCCGGACGCGACCCGCGAGGATGGCCTCTCGTTTTACGAATCCGTGCTGTCGACCGGCGCGCTCGATCCGTACCGGGAGACGATGGCTGGCAAGCTCGGCACCTCCAAGCAGCTCGATCTCACCCGCATGCGGGCGGCGATGGGCGAGTTCGACGCCGCCAAGCTCCTGATCGACGCCGGCTACGAGATCACCCCCGAAATCCCGGTGACGACGGGGCACTCGCTCGATTACCGCGCCGAGAAGTCCGGGACGGAGCCGACGCTCGTGGAAGTCACCCGACCCCTTCCCCCGAGCCGACGGGCCGCCTCCACCCCCGTCGCCGCGGTGCGGGACACCGCCGAAACGAAAACCAGCGGTCAGTTGGAGGCCCACGCCGGCGGCGTCACCCTGTTCGTCGACTGCACGTCGTTCCCCGACGACGCCTGGGCGTCGGTGCTCGCCGAGAAGCCGGATGTGCGACACAAGCCCGCGATCGTCTTCCGGTACCGGCCCGACGGCCGAGTCGAGGGCTACCGGAAGGGCGCGGCGCTGGATCTCGGCGGCGCAGTCTGATCCTCACGACTCCCCGCTCGATTCCCGAAACGGCGGGTGCAACCGATTCATCAACTTATAACTCCGGGTGCGCCGAAGCTAGAACTATGGCCGAACCAGACAACGTCGACGAGGAGTTCCTGCTGCTCAACCCCGGCCCGGTACCGGTGACCGAGGACGTGCTCGCGTCGATGACCGAACCGATGGTCTCCCACCGGTCGGCCGACTTCGAGGCCACCTACGAGCGCGCCCAGGAGGGTCTCGATGCGGTGTTCACCCGATCGACACCCGAGGGGACCTCGACCAGCGAGGCCGGCACGAGCCTGATCCTCAACGGCACCGCCACGATGGGGATGGAGGCGGCCGTCGCGAACGTGATCGACGAGGGCGACGAGGTAGTCGCGCTGGTCAACGGGAAGTTCGGCCGGCGGTTCGCCCGGATCGCCGACCGCTACACCGACTCGGTCACCCGCGTGGAGGCGACGTGGGGGGAGTCGATTCCGCTTTCGGCCGTCCGGGAGGCGGTCACCGGCGACACCGACCTGGTGACGATGGTCCACAACGAGACCTCCACCGGCCTTTTGAACCCCGTCGAGGAGGTGGGCGAAATCGCCGAGAAACACGACGCCTGCTTCGTCGTCGACGGGGTCACCAGCATCGGCGGCGACGTCTTCAGGGTCGACGACTGGAACGTCGACGTCGCCGTCACCGACGCCCAGAAGGCGCTCGGTGCGCCGCCAGGGGTCAGTGCGATGTACGTCACCGAACGTGCCGAGGAGGCCATCGACGGCGAGTCGGCTCCCTTCTACGAGGACCTCGACTGGCACCTCCGAAAAGCCGACCAGCATCAGACCCCCTTCACCTCGGCGGTGCCGCTGTTCCGGGCGCTGGCAGTCGCCGTCGAGGAGATCACCGACGAGGGGATGCCCGCCCGCATCGAACGTCACCGCCGGCAGGCGGCGGCGTTCCGCGAGGGCTTCACCGCGATGGGGCTGGAGCTGTTCGCCGATCCGGAAGGGCCCACCGAACTGTCGAACACCGTCACCGCGGTCGCGCTGCCCGAGTCGCTCCGGGAGGCCGACCCCGACGCGTTCTTCGCCGCCGTCAAAGAGCGCAACGTCTCGATCTCCGGCGGGCAGGCGCACCTGGGCGGGCAGATCTTCCGGGTGTCGAACATGGGATCGCTGTCGCCCGACCAGATCCTCCGCGGCGTACAGACAGTGGGCGAGGCGATGACGGACGTCGGGATCGATGTCGACGTCGAGGCGGGGCTCGACGCCGCGAACGCGGAACTCCAATAGCCCCCCGTCAACTCAATCTCCTGATTCTCCCGGCGGCACCGCAAGTACCGGTATCGGCGACTGCCGGAGCACCCGTTCGGTCGTGCTACCGGCGTGTCGGAACCGGTCGAAGCCGCTCCGGCCGCAGGTTCCCACGACGATCAGGTCGGCGTCGATTCCCTCGGCCAACGCGACGATCTGCGCTGCCGGATGCCCGCGTCGGAGGCGTTTCTCCACCTCGATTCCGGCTTGCTCCCCCATCTCGCCGACGGCGTCGAGCGCCGCCTCGCCCTCCGCCTCCTGCCGTTCGACGACGATGTCCCAGTCGCCCGGCCGGCCGATTCCCTGATCGACGACATACAGGGCGTGGACGGTCGCCCCGGACTCCGCCGCGAGTTCGATCGCCCGCTCGACGCCCCTGCTCGCGCAGGGACTTCCCTCGGTCGCCACGACGATCCGGTCGTAAGCCATGGCTACGCGTTCGACGGCGCTTATAAAAAAGGTGAGCCGGGATGGCTACGATCGCCCCTCGTCCGGGGGGAATCGGACGATCCCGATCGGACGATCCCGATCAGTCGTCGGCGGGCGCGGTGCCCTCGTCGCCCATCGAAACGCCGGTTCCGGGTCCGACGTCGATCCCCAGGTCATCGAGCTTCTCGTCGGGGACGACCCCGTCGACCCACTCGCGGTGGTCGTAGTACTCTGCTTTCATCTCCTCGAGCTCACACAGTTCGCCCTCCGAGCCGCCCTGGCCCGGGATGGCGTCCTCGTGACCCTTCACGAACCGGCCCGGCAGCGAGTCGTCGGCGCCGTCGAAGCCGTTGAGGTTGTTGTAGTAGCGCTCGAGGTTGTAGATGCGCTCGCCGGCCTCGAACAGCTCGTCCTCGGTGAGGTCGCGGCCGGTCATGCCGTTGTACTGGAGCACGTACTCTTCGATCCCCTCGGCGAAGGCGTTGAACTTGCAGATGTCGAAGCTGTCGGAGATCGCGTGCAGGTCCTGGAAGGTGGCGGTGAGTTCGCCTTTCCCCTCCCACTCGTAGGGGTCGACCTTCTCCGGGACGCCGAGGATCTCCGCCGCCGGCGTGTACCCCCGGAGGTGGTCGGCGCCGCGGTTCGAGGTGGCGTAGCCGATGCCCATTCCCTTCATGCAGCGCGGGTCGTAGGCGGGAATTCCCTGCCCTTTCACGGTCATCGCGATCCGGGAGTCGCCGAACTGCTCGGCCGCGCGGGCGGTCCCCTCCGCCAGCGCGTCTGCGAGGTCGTCCTCGCGGTGGGCGATCCGCTCGATCATCTCGATCATCGTGTCGGCGTCGCCCCACTCGATCCCCTCCTCGATGAGGCCCTTCTCGGTGGCTTCCATCGCCATCGAGAGGGTGTTTCCGGTCTCGATGGAGTCGATGCCCATGTCGTTACAGCGGTCCATGATGACCGCCGTCTTCGCGGCGTCGTCGTTCAGCGAGTTCGGCCCCAGCGACCAGGCGGGCTCGTACTCGAACGACTCCATCCGGACGTTCATGTCCTCGCCTTTGTGCATCGTCTGCACCTCGACCTCCTTCTTGCAGGCGACCGGACAGGAGTGACACGTCGGCTCGTCGACCAGGATGTTCTCCCGGACGTGCTCGCCGGAGACCTTCTCGGCGTCGGCGCCGGTGTCGAAGTCCTCCCGGGCGCTCTTGGTGGAGGTGTACCGGCCGTTCTTGGTGGGCAGGCCGTCCATCTCCTCGGTGATGTTCATCAGGACGTTCGTCCCGTACACCGAGAGGCCGCCCTCGTTCGGGGCGGTGACGTCGGATTCTCGCACCACCTGCATCGCCTGCTGGGCGCCCTCCTGGAACGTCTCCGCGTCGGCCGGCTTGGGCATCTTGGTGCCGGACTTGACGACGACGGCTTTCAGCTTCTTGTCGCCCATGACCGCGCCAGTGCCGCCACGGCCGGAGGCGCGGTCGTCCTCGTTCATGATGCAGGCGTACCGGACGCCGTTCTCGCCGCCCGGTCCGATCGCCATCACGCTGAGGTTCTTGCCGATCTCACCGTCGACCTCTTCGCCGAGGGTTTCGATCGTCTCGTGGACGCCCTTGCCCCACAGGTGGCTGGCGTCGCGCAGTTCGAGTTCGCCGTCCTCGACGACGGCGTAGACGGGATCGTCGCTGCGCCCGTCGAACAGCAGGCCGTCGACGCCGGCCCACTTCAGCCGGGCGCCCGACCAGCCGCCGTGATGCGAGTCGGTGACCGTCCCCGTCAGCGGGGATTTGGTCACGACCGCGATCCGGCCGCTCATCACCGCCTGCGAGCCCGTCAGCGGCCCGGTCATGAAGCACAGTCGGTTCTCCGGGCTCAGCGGCTCGAGCTCCGGATCCTTCTCGAACATGTACCGCACTCCGAGCCCGCGTGCGCCGATGTACTTCTCGGCGTCCTCGTCGTCGATGCCCCGGTAGTTCACGTCGCCCTCGGTGAGGTCGACCGCTACCACGTTGTCCCTGAATCCGCCATACTCTGTCATTGTAACGTACGTCTATTACGTACGGTCGGCAGCCTGTTAGCTATTGCTTCGCGAGTATAACCGGAACCGGTTACGAGAGCACCGAGGCGGGGGGATCCAGCTATCAAAACTGCTTACCTGACGGGACGGTGATGCAGCCGGAAACGTGCCGGAACGGGGCGGAGACGCCGGTTCAGCGATCCGACACCGAAACGGATCAGCGATCGGCCGACGACGACACGGCTTTACGGCGTCGAACCCACCCTCCAGTAATGAGCAAAACGAGCCTCGAAAGCTACGAGGAGGGGCGCGGGATGGACGCCCACAACCGGGTGATGCGCGAGATCCGCGCCCGCCGGGAGGAGACCTACGACCCCCACGAGCCGACGCGGGTGTGGCTCGACGAGGACAACACTCCCGACGGCGTCTACCAGTCGCTGACGATCATCCTCAACACCGGCGGCTGCCGGTGGGCGCGGGCGGGCGGCTGCACCATGTGCGGCTACGTCGCCGAGTCCGTCGAGGGGGGCTCCGTGAGCCACGAGGCGCTCGTCGATCAGCTCGAGGTCTGTCTCGAGTACGAGCGCGAACACGCCGACGAGCCGGCCGGCCTGATCAAGATCTACACCTCCGGCTCCTTCCTCGACGAGCGGGAGGTGCCCGCCGAGACCCGGGAAACCGTCGCCGAGACGTTCGCCGACCGCGATCGAATCGTCGTCGAGTCGCTTCCGGATTTCGTCGAGCGGGAGAAGCTCGCAGACTTCACCGACCGCGGGCTCGAAACCGACGTCGCGGTCGGCCTCGAGACCGCGACCGACCGGGTTCGACACGACTGCGTCAACAAGTACTTCGACTTCGTCGACTTCGAGGACGCCTGCAGGGAGGCGAACGCCGCCGGCGCCGGCGTGAAGGCGTACCTCCTGATGAAGCCGCCGTTCCTCGCGGAGCCGGAAGCTGTCGAGGACATGATCGACTCGATCGAGCGCTGTGCGACGATCGACGCCTGCCACACAGTCTCCATGAATCCGTGTAACGTCCAGCGATACACGATGGTCGAGGAGCTGTACTTCTCGGACGGCTACCGACCCCCGTGGCTGTGGTCGGTCGCCCACGTCCTCGCGGAGACCGCCGACGTCGACGCGATCGTCGTCTCGGACCCGGTGGGTCACGGCTCCGACCGGGGACCGCACAACTGCGGCGACTGCGACGACCGGGTCCAGACCGCGATCAAGGATTTCGGCCTCAGACAGGATCCGTCAGTGTTCGAGCAGGTCTCCTGTGACTGCGAGTCGACCTGGGAGCTGGTGATGGACGCGGAGACGGCGTACAACATGCCGCTGGTCGGGTGAGGCGAAGGAAAACACAGTAGCTGCCAATTTTTTATAAGGACTCGGACGAGCTAATTTCATCATTCTGATGCGTACTGTTTAGTGGGGAGGCCGTGAATCGGAGGCCGATGGACGACCGGATCCAGGAGGCGCTGCGGACGATCGATCGGCGCCGTACGATGCTCGACCGACTCCGGTCGCCGGCGGAAAAGCGGGAACTCGTCGAGGGGCTCGACTGCTCGCGGGCGACGGTCGACCGGGCGATCCGTCGGCTCGAGGACTGGGGATGGATCGAGCGCGTCGACCAGGGGTGGCAGTTGAGCTACGCGGGACGGACAGTGCTGGACCGGTACGTCCGGTTTCAGGAGGAGTTCGCCGACGTACTCGCGGGCACCGAGGTGCTCGCTTCGCTGCCGTCGGACGCCGACGTGGACGCCGACCTGTTCACGGGTGCGATCGTCACTGCAGGGAACCGACGGGACGTCGACCCCGGCGGCGACGGAAACGAGTTGCCGACTGAACTGCGGGCGCGGATCGAATCCGCGGATCGGATCCGGCTGGTCGCGCCCGCCGAGACCGCGGCGAGGCTGCTTTCCAGCTGTCGGGAGCTCTCCAGCGGGACCGTCGAGGCCGTCATCGACCGGCACGTACTCTCGCGGCTGCCGGAGCGAACGCCGGCGCTGGCGCGGTGGCTCGTCCGATCCGATCGGACGGAAGCGTTCGCCGCCGAGACGCCACCCTACGCGCTGCTGTTGCTCTCCGAGGGGGACGCGACGACCGTCTCGGTCGTCGGCCACCGCCAGAACCGCACCGTCGAGGGGGTCGTTTCGAACGACACCGATCCCGCAGTCGGGTGGGCCGAGCGTCGATATCGGGCGCTCAGGCGGACCGCCACGCCGCTTGCCGAGGCCGTCGAGTGGGGCGGCGTCCCCGTGCCGAGCGATCCCGACCCCACGGACGCGCTCTTCCGGGAGGGATTCCTGAAGCTGACGCCGTCGTACTTCACGGAGCGTGATCCGCTTCCGCTGTCGACCGCGTGGCGGGCCGGCGTCGGCTTCCCCGAGATCGCTGCCGGCCACGCCCTCGAACGGGAACACGTCAAGGACGGCAGGCGGCGGTCGCTGGTGGCGGATCTCCTCTCCGCGCTCGAAGGAGGAGGAACCCGCGCGCTGATCGGCCCGCCGGGTTCCGGGAAAAGCACCGTCTGTCGCGACGTCGCCTACCGGTGGTACCGGACGGTGGGATCCGTACTGTATCGACCGGAGGGCGGCACCGAACCGTTCGAGTCGTGGCGGGCGCTCGTGCGGCTGCTCCGGGAGCGAACCCGCCCCACCCTCGTCGTAATCGAGGGAGCGCTCCGCGCCGATGCGAGGGCGGTATTCCGTGCGGTCGAAGCGCTGGAGGACGACGCCGGCGTCGCGTTCCTCCTCGAGTCGGGAAACGATCGGTGGGCCGTCGACGGGACGTTCGACGTCGACCCGCACGATCTGGCGATCAGAGAGCGGATCGGAACCGTTCGGATGCCGGCACTGGACGCGATCGAGCGCGATCGGTTCCGATCGCGGCTGGAAGAGGCGACGGGCGTCTCGATCGACCTCGACGTCGGCGGATCGGCAAACGAAGACGGGCAGACCGACGCCGACGGGCAGACCGACGCCGACGGGCAGACCGACGCCGACGGGCAGACCGACGCCGACAGGACCCAGGCGACGGAACCGGGGGAGTTGCTGTTGTTCCTCACCCGGCTCGTGATGCAGGTTGATCCGGCCGGACGAAACGGATCCAACGGAGCCACTCCTCCGGGAACGACCGTCGACTCGGGAGCTGCCTCCGAGCTGGACGCCGACGTCGAAGAGCTGTGTGCGTCGCTCCGGGGGGACGAGCTGGCGATAGATACCGCCGTGCTCGTCAACCTCCTCAACGCCGCGGAGCTTCCGGTGGCCCTCGAGTACGCCTACGCGCTGGCGTTCGAGGCGGGCGACGGGATCGTCGCCCCGGCGGCAGACGTGGGCGGAAAGACCGGACAGTCGTCTAAAGACCGCCTCGAAGAACGGATCCACCGGGTCGAACGGGCGATCGAGACGTTGTCGGGGCGAGTGCTGTTCGACACGTCCGACCGGGAGGAGTACCGGACAGTTCACGCGGGGTGGTCGAGTGCGTTTCTGCGGCGGCTGCTCGAGACGGACGGACGCGCCGCGATCGACCGGGTCGATCGGTGTGTGAGTACGGTGCTCGCGCTCGCAGTCGACGAGCGGACCCGAGATCGGATCCGAAATAGACGGGACGAGGAGCGGCTGTCGTCGACTACAAGCGAGAAGGACCCGCTCGATCGGATCGAGGACGATCCCGGCGGGTGGGCGGAGTCGATCGCGCGTCGACTGGTCGAGTTCTCGGCGGACCACCCCGCGCTGGCCCCGCTTCTATGCGGCTGTGACGGTCCGACGTTCGCCGTCCCGCGGGGGCGGTCGGCCGGCCTGACCGTCGAGCTCGCCGAACGCTGCGGCCGGGGCCACCTCGCGGGCGGCCGGCTCGAGGAGGCCGAACGGGCCTTCGAATCCGCACTCGAACGCCTCGAAGTCGCCCCGATCGTCACCGAGGACCGGACCCGACTCCGGGCGCGCTGTCGGGTCGGGCTCGGAAACGTCGCCGTCGAACGGGGAGCCTACGACGAGGCCGAACGGCTGTACCGGGAGGCGCTGTCGGGCTACCGCGAACTGGACGACAGCCTCGGGGTCGCAGACAGCCTCAGACATCTGGGATCCGTTTCCCAGCGTCGCTCCGAACTCGACGACGCAGCGGATCGATACGCCCGGAGTCTCGGTATCTATCTGGAGCTGGGCGCCGAACGGAAGCTCGCCACGGCGCTTGCCGACATCGGATCGGTGGCTCAGGATCGGGGCGACTTCGAGACCGCCGCCAGACACTACCGCGAGAGCCGGCGACGATACTCGGCGCTCGGACAGCGTCGTGATCTCGTGGACGTCCTCGGAAAGCTGGCGACCGTCGGCTGGGTCACCGGCGACCTCGAGGCCGCCGAAAAGCGGGCACGGCGGGCCGCAGCGATCGCCCGGGAGATCGGCTACGAACACGGGCTCGCGACCGCCCAGTACCATCTCGCCGTGGTGTCGAACGTCCGTGGCGACACGGCGGCAGCACGAGAGCACGCCGAACGGGCGGTCGACGGGTTCGTGGCGATCGGAAACGACCACCACGAGGCGAGCGCCCGATCCCTGCTCGGGGAGATCGAGCGGGCGAACGGAAACCTCGACCGGGCCGAGGAGCACTACAGGATGGCCGCACGGAGACACGAAGAGGTGGAGGACGATCGAGGACATCTCGACGCGCTGATGGGGCTCGGGCGGATCGCGCGCCAGCGGGGCGACCTCGGCGGGGCGACCGAGCGCGCCGAACGCGCCCTGGAGCTTTCCCGAGCGGTCGGCGACGCGCGCAGCGAGGCGGCGTGTCTGCGGCTGCTCGGTACGATCGATCGGGAGAGAGGGGAGCTCGATCGGGCGGACGACCGGCTCGAGTCCGCTCTGTCGGGATACCGCGACGTCGAAGAGCGCCACGGCGAGGCGGCGACGCTCCTCGAACTGGCCGAGGTCGCGGCCGAGCGCGGCGAGCGCGACCGCGCCCGGGGGCTGTTCGAGCGGGCGATCGAAGGCTACCGGGAGATCGACGCGACCCCCGACACCGCCGATGCCCTCGAGCGGTTCGCCGATCGGTGCGAGGCGTGGGGCGCGGTCGACGAGGCACGCCGACGACGCGCGACCGCAGACCGGCTTCGCGAGGGGGACTCGGACCCCGAGAACCCGCTCGCGGAGTAAGAACGATCCACCCTCAGACGGACGGAACCGACACCGTCATCGACGCCTCGGTGTCGACGTTCTCGGCGGTCACCACGCCACGAACCTCGTACGTGCCGGCGGGCGGGTTCTCCCAGATCGCCCCGTGGGACCGCGACTCGCCCGGCGCGAGGGTCTCGCGTCCGAGTGCCTGGGTGAACAGCCGCCCGTCGCTGTACCGCCACACCACCTCGCCACCTTCCTCGCCGTCCTCGCCATCCGCCCTGTCCCTGTCCGTGTCGTCGATCCGCTCGACGACGAAGTCGAACCGCTGGCCCGACCGGAACGACAGCTCCACGGGGTCGTCGCCGTCGTTCGTAACCGTCAGGGTGAGTTCGAACCCCTCTTCGACCGGCGCGACCGACAGCGTCGACGTGAGCATACGTCGCCGTTTGGCCCGGGGAGCTAAACGTTTCTCGCCATCCGCGCCGCCTCCAGGGCCACAAGCAAGATCGTGATCAACATCGCCGACGTCACCGCCAGCACGAACGCCAGCACCAGAAACCACCCCTCCGGGCCGAGGATCGGATACTCGCGTCCGCCAGCCGGCGGGCCCAACAGCTCGAGCACCCGAACGAGATACGCCGCGATCGCGAGCGACAGTCCCGCGAGCCCGCCACGTTTCGCGTGTTTGGGCACCGAAAGCGCCGACAGCATCGCCGAGGCCGGCGGTCGGTCGGGTCGCTCCTGTTCTGCACGTTCGTCCGCGCCCCCCGAACGCTCGAAGCCGTCCGTTCCGTCAGTCCCCTCTCGACTCACGTCCGGCGATAGTCGCCGACCGATGAAAGGCGCATCGCTCCCCGACAGCGGAGAAATCCACGTTTGTGTATATCGAATCGTATCCAAAACGGTTTTTGCACACGAGGGCGCACCCTCACACGATGACCCCCTACACCGCGACGGTGACCGTCCGGCTGAAACCCGGCGTGCTGGATCCGGAAGCGGAGACGACACAGCGCGCGCTGGAGCGACTCGGGTTCGAACTGGAAGACCTCCGGTCGGCCGACCGGTTCGAGATCGACCTGGAGGCGGCCGACGCCGAGGACGCCGGCGACCGGGCCGCGGAGATGGCAGAGCGGCTGCTCGCGAACCCGACGATCCACGACTACGAGGTCGCGGTCTCCGAACGATGACCGTCGCAGTCGTCCAGTTCGGCGGGTCCAACTGCGACCGGGACGGCGTCCGTGCGCTGGAGCATCTCGGGATCGGCGCCGAGCGCGTCTGGCACGAGGATGGCCTCCCGGACGACGTCGAGGGGATCCTGCTTCCAGGGGGGTTCTCCTACGGCGACTACCTCAGGGCGGGCGCGATGGCCGCCCGGGCGCCGGTGATGCAGGAGGTGCGTGCGGCCGCAGCCGAGGGCGTGCCGGTGCTTGGCGTCTGCAACGGCGCCCAGATCGGCTGCGAGTCGAGCCTGACACCCGGAGCATTCACGACCAACGAGAGCGCCCGGTTCCAGTGTGAACACGTCTACTGCCGGGTCGAGCGCGCCGACACCCCCTGGACGGCCGCCTACGAGAAGGGGGAGGTGCTCCGGCTGCCGATCGCCCACGCCGAGGGTCGGTTCGAGATAAGCGAAAAGCGATACGACGAACTCGAGGAGACCGACCGGATCCTGTTTCGATACTGTGACGCCGACGGGGCCGTCACCGACGAAGCGAACCCGAACGGTTCGACCGAAAACGTCGCGGGCGTACTCGGGGAACGAGAGACCGTTGCAGTGTTGATGCCCCATCCCGAACGGGCGACGCTGCCCGACCTCGGGCTCACCGACGGCGCCGGGGTGCTGTACGGGTTCGATCCCTCGCTGCAGAGCTGACGACGGCTTTTATATCACGGTCGCGATCGCGACCGTCGCACCGCCCAGCAGGAAGAGTCCGGCGTTTGTCGTCCGGTGGTTCGACGCAACCAGATCCAGCGTCACGTGCCGGTCGGAAAGCGGCGCAAACGGCCGGATCCCCATCGGTGTGGCGGCGTCGGCCGCGACGTGCGTGAAGACCGCGCCCGCCGCGAGCAGGCCGCCGACGAGTGTCCAGTGGAAACGGAGCCCGGTTATCGCTGACAGCGCGGCCACGGTCCCGGCGACAACCAGCCCGACCGCGGCGGCGAACCAGACGGTGTGGGTGGGCCCACGGTGGGGGATCGGAAGGTGTTCGTCGCAGTCAGGCACCACTGCGGCGCCGGCGACGAGCAGTCCGCCACAAAGCGCCGCCTGCGGCTCCCCGGCTTCGACGAGCAGCCGCGCGACGGGCGCGTAACACAGCAGCGCGATTCCGTAGTGGCCCAGCTGGTACACGGTCGAGGTGAGTTCGGCTGGGCCGAGTATGAAACTCTCGGTCGGCGTTGACCCCACGGTATTTGTTCCCGGCGACCCCGGACGGAACTGTGACCGACGAAACCAAAACCGCATCGCGGGGACCGGCGGAAACGGCGTTCGATCTCGGCGGGATGACCTGGGAGGAAGCCGGCGAGGCGTTCCTCGCGGCAGATGCTGTCGTCCTGCCCACGGGTAGCACCGAACAGCACTCGCGACACCTCCCGCTTTCGGTCGACAGCCTGCGGGCGGATCACCTCTCGGCGGAGCTCGTCGAGGCGGCCGACCGGCGGGACCTGCAGCTGTACCGGCTGCCGACGCTCCCGTACGGCTACTCACAACACCACATGCGGTTCCCGGGCACCGTGACGCTGTCTCCGGAGACGTATCGCGAGGTAATCGTCGAGATCGGCGCGTCGATCGCCGACCACGGGGTCGCCCGGCTGCTGCTTTTGAACTGCCACGGCGGCAACCGGGAGCCGCTGAAGCTCGCGGCCGACCGGCTCGGACGGGAGTACGACCTCGCGGTTCACTTCGTCCACTGGACCGACTTCGCCCGCGAGAAACTGGAGGAGGTGTTCGGCGACGACTGGGGCCACGCCGGGGACCACGAGACCAGCGTGATCGGGCTGTTCCGGCCGGATCTGGTTCGCGAGGATCGCAAAGAGCCACAGACGACCAGAGAGTTCCCCGAGACGCGGTCGTACAGCTACTTCGACGAGGTGACAGAAGAGGGCGGCCTGGGCGATCCGACGAACGCCGATCCCGACGCGATGGAAACGATCGTCTCGGAGACGACCGAGGAGATCCTGGACGCGTTCGAGGCGGACCTCGACGACGGGTGGTAAACCGGAGGACCTCGCTGGAACAGCCGTTCGGCCGATCAGTCGGCGTCGCGCCGGCTCTCAGTATCGTCGAGGACGATCTCGTTGACTTCTGTGATCCGGTCGTCGGCGAGCAGTTCCTGGTGGACCGATTCGGGGATCGGGTGATCGAGGTTGTAGACGGTGATCGCCTCGCCGCGTTCGGTCTGGCGGGCGTTGAACATCCCGGCGATGTTGACACCTGCATCGCCCAACGCGGTGCCGATCAACCCGAGTACGCCCGGTTCGTCCCGGTTGCGCACGACCAGCATGTGGCCGTACGGGATCGCGTCGACGCGGAAGCCGTCGATGCGAACGATTCTCGGGTCGTCGCCCGCAAAGAGGGTTCCACACACCGAGATCGACGTGTTACCGTTGCCGACGGTGACCGTCACCAGGCTCTGGAAGTCTTCGGCCTGCCGGCGTTTCGACTCGGTGACGTCGATCCCGCGCTCGTCGGCGAGCCGGGGCGCACTGACCGCGTTCACCTGCCACTCCAGCGGCTCGAAGACGCCCTTCAGGGCGGAGGCGGTCACCACCTCGACGTCCTCGTCTGCGATCTCGCCCTCGTAGACGATCTCGACGTCGGTGATCCGCCCCTCGAGCAGCTGGGTCGCGATCTTGCCGGCGGTCTCGGCGATGTCGAGGTACGGTCGGACGCGGTCGAACGCCGCTTCGTCGATCGAGGGGGCGTTGAGCGCGTTCGCCACCGGCTCCCCGCGGAACGCCGCGAGCACCTGTTTTGCGGTGTCGACGGCGACGTTCTCCTGGGCGGCCTCGGTGGACGCCCCCAGATGTGGGGTGACGACGACGTCCTCGACGTCCAGTAGCGGCGAGTCGGCGGGCACCGGCTCGGTCTCGAAGACGTCGATCGCCGCGCCCGCGAGGGTGCCGTCCTCGACGGCGGCCGCGAGCGCCGCCTCGTCGACGATCCCGCCCCGGGCGCAGTTGACCAGGTGGTCCCCCTCGAGCAGTTCGAGCTCCTCGGCGCCGATCATCCCCCGGGTCTCGGGCAGCAGCGGCGTGTGGACGGTGACGACGTCGGCACGCTCGAGACACTCCTCGAGCTCTTCGACCAGTTCCGCGTTGAACTGGGCGGCCCGTTCCTGGGAGATGTACGGGTCGTACACCACAAGCTCCATTCCCAGGGAGTCGAGTCGCTTTGCGACCTCCTGGCCGACCCGTCCGAGGCCGACGATCCCCAGCGTCTTGCCGTTGAGTTCGGTGCCGACGAACTCGCTTTTGGCCCACTCGCCGTCCCGCAACCGGATGTGCGCCTGCGGGATCGACCGCGCTGTGGCGAACGCCATCGCGACGGTGTGTTCGGCCGCTGCGCGGACGTTCCCCTCCGGGGCGTTGGCGACGATTACCCCGTGTTCAGTGGCGGCCTCGATGTCGATGTTGTCGACGCCGATCCCCGCCCGGCCGACGATGACGAGCTCGGTGGCCGCCTCGAACACCTCGTCGGTGACCTCGGTTCCCGACCGGACGATCAGGGCGTTCGCGTCCGACACGGCCGACAGGAGCGCCTCGCCCTCGACGTCGTAGGCCGTCTCCACCTCGTGGCCAGCCTCGCGGAGTCGCTCGATGCCGGCATCGGCTATCGGGTCGGTAACGAGTACCTTCATAGTAAAAGCTGAAACAAGTGCGGGCTTTAAATCCCACCATTTTCGACCCACCGATTTCTTCGTCGGGTGCATCGCTCACTTCGTTCGCTCTGCACCTCTCGTCGAAACGCTGTCACGCAAATCCGACGGAGTTGCTGGATGCCACGGAGCTTCCGTCCGTGAGCAGACCAAAACGGGCGGTGGCTCGGGCCTGCGGCCCTCGCCATCGGTACAACGTCCTCATCATTCAGCCTCGGTTTTCCGCGAATTCGTCCCGATCGACCCCGGAGTGTAGGACGAATCCACTTATCAACGTCGACGGCGAAGTCTACGGTATGAGTCTCTCCCTCGATTCGACCCAGCTCGACCGCTACTCCCGGCACATCATCATGGACGAGATCGGCCCCGAGGGTCAGGAGGCGCTGCTCGAGGGCAGTGTGCTCGTCGTCGGTGCGGGTGGTCTCGGCTCGCCGGCGATCCAGTATCTCGCGGCCGCAGGGGTGGGAACGATCGGAATCGTCGACGACGACGTCGTCGAACGCTCGAACCTCCAGCGGCAGATCATCCACACCGACGACGCCGTCGGCGATCCGAAAACCGAGTCGGCCCGCCGATACGTCGAGAATCTCAACCCCGACGTCACCGTCGACACGTACGAAACCCGGCTCGAAACCGATAACGCCGCCGACCTGCTGTCCGGCTACGACGTCGTCCTCGACGCCTCGGACAACTTCCGAACGCGGTACATCGTCAACGACGTCGCCCGACTCGAGGGACTCCCGGTCGCCCACGGCGCCATCTACAAGTTCGAGGGGCAGGTGACGACGCTCGTTCCCGATGGCCCCTGCTACCGGTGTCTGTTCCCGGAGGCGCCCGATCCGGGGACCGTCCCCGACTGCGCGACCACGGGCGTGCTCGGCGCCCTGCCGGGGACGGTCGGCTGCATCCAGGCGACCGAGGCGATGAAGCTGCTCGTCGGGGAAGGCGAGCCGCTCGTCGGCCGGCTGCTGTTTTACGACGCCATGGAGATGAGCTTCGAGACGGTCTCGTACGCGCCGAACCCAGGCTGTCCGGTGTGTGGCGACGACCCGATCGACGACATCGACGGGGTCGACTACTCGGACGGCTGTGCGATCGAAGCGGACTGACGAGGGCACACAGTTCCGGCAGAACAGTATCGAACGCTCACCGACCCATCCGATCGCTCGTGGGGGAACTGCCGTCAGCGACGCCCCCGGCCCCCCCGTGAAGCTGGGAGACGCACAGCCGACAGTACTGGTAGGCCGCCTCGTTTTCTGCACCGCAAGCGGGACAGCGGACGGTGGCTTCGTCGGTGTCGAGTGACGGCCCGACCTGCTCGCCAGTCACCGACCGCGAGTCGCGATCCGATCGTTCGGCCCCGGCCTCGCCCTCGCGGCCCGCGAGCGACGAGAGACCGCCGTCACCCGTGGGGGGGCTGTCCGCGGCATCCGACCAGCGTATCACCAGCGCGAACACCACCACGTGGAGCAGCCCAACCGCGACGGCCAGCAGGAGCAGCTGGTTCGGGTCGGGCATCACAGATAAATGTACGTAGTTCACACACTTCAGCGCTACGTCAGAATTCCGAACAGTCTGGCGAGCGGAACGGAGCAGCCTGGACCGGCACGCAGTGCTCCCGACCGTTCCGAGACCGTCACGACAGCCGAACGTGGTCGACGTAGCGGGTGATCTCCGCCTGCCGGGCCACGGAGATCCCGACTGCCACGAGACCGACACCCTCCGCGTCGACCGGATACTCGACGGTCTCCCAGCCCTCGTGGTCCTCGACAGGGCGGGTACTATCGAAGTGCTCGGCCCGGAGGTAGCCACGGTTCGGTCGCGGCCCCACATACGCCGCGACCCTGGAGATCGTCGCTGTCGATTCCTCGGGGCTGTACACGTCGAAGGAAAGGCTGGTCACCCCTGTAAGATCGACCGCCTGCTGGGCCCAGATCGTCCCGCTGTCCTGTCGGCCGTCGACGAACAGTTCGCAGGAACGCTCTCCCTCCGAGGCGACGTCCGTCGTCGATCCCGCCCGGGAGGCCACGTACTGGCCGGTGGTGGGGTCAACCGGCAGGTCGCGGCCGATCACCCACGCCAGCAGCCCGTCTTCGAAGCCGGGGTTCGCCAGCTCCCCCGGCGCTGAGGGGTCGTCGGGACCAATCCACGGTGCAGTACAGCCAGCGAGCCCCGCTGTCGTCGCACTGCCGAGCACACAGATGAACTGTCGTCTGTCCATGGTGGATCGTTTCCCCACCTCCGCCAAAAGTAGCCACCGCGTTACCCACGCGTTTATCCCGCGCGATGGTGTATCCGACAAGCGATGAGAGCTGTCACACTCGGGCCCGCCGGAACCTACTCCCACCGGGCGGCCCGCGCAGTCGCCGAGGAGGTCGCGTTCCGCGAGTCGGTCACCGCCATCGTCGAGGCGGTCGCCGACGGGGAGTTCGAGCGGGGGGTCGTTCCGATCGAGAACAGCATCGAAGGGTCGGTCACGGAAAGCCTCGACGCGCTCGCAGACCGCGAGGTTGCCGTCACAAGGGAGATCGTCACCCCGATCCGACACGCGCTGCTGGCGCAAGGCGAGGAGTTCGACGTCGTCGCCAGCCACTCGCAGGCGCTCGCGCAGTGTCGATCGTTCCTCGAATCCGAGTATCCCGACGTCGGCCAGGAGGCGGTCGCCTCGACCGCCCGGGGGGTCGAACGCGCCCGGGAGGACCCGACGGTGGCCGCGATCGGTCACCCCGACAACGCGAACAACGGCGTCGAACTGCAGGTGCTCGCGGAGGACATCCAGGACCGCTCCTCGAACGCGACCCGCTTTCTGGTTGTCGCGCCCGTCACAGAGCGCTCGGAGGCCGGCGGCAAGACGACCCTTGTCGTTTACCCGAACGCGAACTACCCCGGGCTCCTGTTGGAGCTGCTGGAGGCGTTCGCCGAGCGGGACATCAACCTCTCGCGGGCGGAATCGCGCCCCAGCGGTCGGCGGCTCGGCGACTACCTGTTCCACTTCGACGCCGAGGCCGGACTCTACGAAGAGCGGACCAGGGAGGCGATCGAGGAGATCGAACGGATCGCCGAAAACGGCTGGGTCCGCGTGCTCGGCAGCTACGACACGATGCACGTGTTGTACTGATACTATCGGTCGAAAACCCGGCGGGTTTTCTCCCGCCGGTAAACATTCAAGAGATCTCTCGCCGAACAAACAACAGCATGACAGACAGAGATCCGTTCAGCGAGATCGACGAACTGTTCGAACGGCTGAACAGGGAACTCGACCAGTTCGGCGGACAGTTCGATCCGAGCCTTCCCGGCCGGGGCGTCAAGGTCGACATCGCCGAACACGACGACGAACTGGTCGTCACTGCCGATCTCCCCGGCTTCGAGAAGGACGACATCGAGGTGACGATACAGGAGGGGACGCTCACGATCGAAGCCGACCGGGAGGTCGAGTCAACACAGGAAGCGGAAGCGGACGACGGGCCGCGATTCCACCGGCGCGAACGCAGCCGGACGGCCGTCTCCCGGCGAATCCGTCTCCCGGTCGAGGTCGACAAGGCAGACGCCCGGGCGACGTATGCGAACGGCGTGTTGACGATCACCCTCCCGAAGCTGAAAAGCGACGACGGGGGACACACGATCGACGTGAGCTGAAAGAAGTCCACCTTACTGATACTACATCCCGGCTGTCCACACCACCACCCGTGCGACGGGCTATCCAGTATTCTGCTGTCTTTAAGCCCTGAGGCGCCGATATACGACCTGGTGAATACTGATGAGATACACGCCCTTTGAGGACATCGACCGACTGTTCGAACGGATGAGCGAGCGCCCCGCCGCCCGTGGGTGGAGCCCGTGGGGAGAGACGTGGAGCCGGATGGACGACAACCGAATGGACGTCGACGTCGCCGAATACGACGACGAAATCGTCGTGATGGCCGACCTCCCGGGCTTCGAGCGCGAGGAGATCGAGGTGACGATCGACGAGGGGTCCCTGCGGATCCACGCCGAGCGCGAACGCGAGTCCGAGCACCGCTCGGGCGACGAACGCGGCGCAGACGGGGAACTGATGACCCGCGAGCGCGGCAGCCGCCAGACGTATCTCCACCACGAACGCCGGCACGAATCCGTCTCCCGCCGCATCGACCTCCCCCGATCGGTCCGCGAAGCCGAGGCGAGCGCCCACTACCGCAACGGCGTGTTGACGGTGACCCTGCCGCTTGACCTCGATAGCGAGGGCGACGGTCACCGGATCGACGTCGAATAACGAGCGGGGACAACCTCCCCGTTTTTTACTCCGCGTTTTCAGCAGTGTCTGTGTTTCCTCGTTCGTCCGAAACGTAGCCGAACTTCGCGGCGGCGAGCCCGATCGTCACCACGAGCGTCGTCCCGATCACCGCGGTTTCGGCGTTGTCGACCTCGGCGTACGTGAGCGGGAACAGGAAGATCGGAACCAGATACGCGAACCAGGCGACGGCCTCGGCGCGTCGCCCCCGTTGATAGCGCAGATAGCCGGCCAGGGTGACGATCGCAGTGACGATGCCGACGGCGATGCTCGGCGGGAGGTAATCGCCGACGACGATCACCGTCACCGCCATGAGCCCGACGAGGACGAACCAGTCGACGGTATCCATCGGCCGGGAGTGTGCCACGCGAGCTTAAAAAAACCGCGTGACTGGGCCACGCAAACGACTGGCACCAACAGGGGGTCGAACGGCTATCCGTACCGGTCGAGCTGGGACTGTCCCTCGCCGTCGGACGATCCCACGCCGGCGATCGAGGCCGCCCGTTCGATCGCCGCGAAGAATCCGTCCCGCTGGCCACGGTCGTACAGCGTCGCCGCCGGATGCACCGACAGCAATACCCGGCGCGACCGATCGCCGATTCGGGCGTCGACCACGTCGCCGGCCTCGGACGTGATCGCCACCGGTCGATCCAGGAGGTGTTCGCTGGGCACCTTTCCGAGCGTGACGATCAGCTCCGGATCCACGGTCTCGATCTCGCCCTCCAGGAACTCGCGACAGTTACCCAGTTCCTCGGCGGTCGGATCCCGGTTGTCGGGGGGGCGACACCGGACGCAGTTGGTGATCCGGACGTCGCGACGTGGTACCGCCGCCGCCGACAGTGCCTCATCGAGCACGTCGCCCGACCGCCCCACGAACGGCTCTCCTCGCTCGTCTTCCTTCTTTCCGGGTCCCTCCCCGACGAACAGGAGCGCGGCGTCGGCGGGACCCACCCCGTTGACGATCCGGCTGCGCGACTCCAAAAGCGCGGGACACTGGCTACAATCACTCACACACAGTCCGTCGAAGTCGGCCATCTGTCTTTTGAGTCGGTGGCTACAGTTCGAGTTAAAGCTGGCGAGTCACGGTGCGACGCCCACCGTCAGAAGCGTCCCCCAGGTCCGGTAGCGGTCGACCATCTCCTCGCGGGTTTCCCAGTCGTCAGTCGGGAACTCCTCGGCCGGCGGGATCTCGATTTCCCGGTCAGGGATCGTGTCCTGCTCGACGACGTACAGCCCCGCCTCCCGGAACGCCTGCCGGTACTCCTCCCGGCTCCACCGGGTCATGTCGACGGTGATGTTCTCCTGCCACTCGTGGGAGGCCTCGTTTTCCTCGTAGTAGTTGACCGCACAGTAGAACGTCCCACCCGACCGGAGCACCCGTTCGACCTCCCGAAGGGTTTCGTCCGGATCCGCCGCATAATAAAATGCCTCCATCGAGAAGACGTGATCGACGCTCCCGTCGGGAAACGGGAGATCACCGAAGTCGCCGACGAGATACCCCACCGACGAGTCGTCGGTGTACGACCGGGCGTTTCGAGTCATTTCGGGCGAGCCATCCAGTCCGTACGCCCGGCCGACGCCGGCGGTCTCACGCAGCGCTCGCAGCGAGTAGCCGCTGCCGCATCCGAGATCCAGTACCGTTTCCCCCGCCTCGACGGGCATCCGAGCGAGAACGTGTTTGGCCGTGTGCCAGTGTCGCTGTTCCATCCCGCGGTCCTTGCCGGCCGCCGCCCAGGCGTCGAACTCCTCGCGAACGCTCATATGTCCGCGACGGGCGGGCGAAACAAAACGGGTTCGGACCGGACTCGAGTCCGAACCTTCCGGAGCCCCATTCTGCACTGATGTCCACGCTTAAGTTACTGGGGAGCGACCCACGTCGTATGGATTACGCCCTCGAACTCGAGGACGGGCCGGAAACGATCCCGGGGGGAACCGGACTACTGTTGTTGCACCCGAGCATCGGCGAAACCGACCGCGTCGACACCGGCTTTCTGAAGGTCGACACCGACCGATTCCTGGTGGTTTCCACCCGAACCACCGCCCGCGAAGTCGAACAGAAGCTGGAACACTACGAGGTCGACGAGACCAAAGCCGAGATCCTCGACACCCTCTCCGTCGAACGGGGCTACTCCCGACGCAAGAGCGACGACGTCCACTACGTCGGCTCGCCGGACGACCTCGCAGGGATCGTCGCAAAGGTGGAGGCGTTCCTCGAGTCGACGACCGGGAAGCGGCGGGTCTCGGTCGACTCGCTCACCGAGATGGCGTACTACGCCGACGTCGACGGCGTTCTCGACGCGACCGCGGAGATCCTCGATCTCCTGGGGGAACACGACGCGGTCGGCCTGTTTCACCTCTCGAAGGAGGTCCACGACGAGGAGACGGTCGATCGGTTCCGGGAGCTGTTCGACGGCGTCGTCGATCTCGCACCCGACGGCAACGTCTCCGTCGAGATCCAGTGACGCCCGAGCGGAAGGCCGGTGCCGAACAGACCCCGTGTCACCTGAAGCGGACGCCCAGATCGTGTAGCCCGTCGTTGTGCTGTGCGACGTTTATCAAAAGCGGCGTGAGCGCCTCCACCTCCGCCGCGTTCGCGAGCCCGCCGGCGTCCAGCGCCCGCAACCCGTCGATGTCCTCCGCGAGCAGCGTCGCGATCTCCTTTGCGCCCTCGTCGTCGCCGACCAGCAGCGTGTCGATCCCCAGCTCCGCGTCGAGGTCTGCGAGCCGGCCGGCCGAGAGGTTGTGAAACGCCCCGACGACCGACACCTCGTCGGGAACGGCCCCAGCGGCCAGTTCGGTGACGCTGCCAGCACTGGGTGGATGGGCGTGAAAGCCCGACTCGTCGCGTTTCATCCCCGCCGCCGGAGAGATCACCACGTCGGCGTCGGAAAGCGTCGACGCCACCGCCTCGACGGTGTCGGTGACGTGATACGGCGGCACCGCGAGCACGACGGCGTCGGCGCCGGCCGCCGCGTCGGCGTTATCCCGTCCCTCGATGGTGACGTCGATCCCGCGGCTGTCCAGCTCCGTCTCGTAGGCGTCGGCCTTCGTCTGCGCCCGGGTCGCCTCCCGCGAACCGATCACCAGCTCGTGGTTCGCGTGGTAGCCCCACCGGAGCGCCAGCCCTTCGCCGATATCGCCCGTGCCGCCGAGTATTGCAATTCGCATAGCGGTATCCCCGTCCGGCAGGGGTGAAAGCGTTTCGCGACGCCGGACGACTCGGGCGACCGATGAACGGAAGTAAACTCGAGTGACGACGGCACCCGACATCCGACGGTTTAAACGGGATCGGCAACCAATCCCTGGTGATGGAACCGACCGCCCTCGCGGGGCTGCCCGACGGCGTGACCGAGGCGCTCGCAGCGGAGGGAATCGAGGAGCTGTATCCGCCACAGGCGGAGGCCGTCGAGAAGGGGTTGCTCGACGGCGAGAGCCTCGTCGCCTCGGTGCCGACCGCATCGGGCAAGACGCTGATCGCGGAGCTCGCGATGCTGTCGGCGATCGAGCGCGGAGGGACCGCCCTCTACATCGTCCCGCTGCGGGCCCTCGCAAACGAGAAGAAAACGGAGTTCGAACGCTGGGAGGAGTTCGGCGTCTCGGTCGGCGTCTCGACGGGGAACTACGAGTCCGACGGCGAGTGGCTCGCCTCCCGGGACATCGTCGTCGCCACCAGTGAGAAGGTCGACTCGCTGGTCCGCAACGACGCCCGCTGGCTCTCGGATCTCTCCTGTGTGGTCGCCGACGAGATTCACCTGGTCGACGACAGTCACCGCGGGCCGACGCTGGAGGTGACGCTGGCGAAGCTGCGCCGGATCAACCCCGGGCTCCAGACCGTTGCGCTGTCGGCCACCGTGGGCAACGCCGACGTCGTCGCCGACTGGCTCGACGGGGAACTCGTCCGGTCCGACTGGCGACCGATCGACCTCCGGATGGGCGTCCACTACGGCAACGCGATCAACTTCGACGACGGCAGCCAGCGCGAGGTGCCCGTCGGCGAGGGACAGCGACAGACCGAAGCGCTCGTGGCCGACACGCTCGATGAGGAAATCGACGGCCAGGGCGGCTCCCTGCTCGTGTTCGTCAACTCCCGGCGCAACGCCGAGTCGGCCGCCCGCCGGCTCGCGGGCGTCACGGACCCCCGGCTGACCGCCGACGAACGGAACCGCCTCGAGGAACTCGCCGCCGAGATCCGCGACGGCTCTGACACCGACACCGCCGAATCGCTGGCCGACTGCGTCGCCCGCGGCGCGGCGTTTCACCACGCTGGGCTCACCGGCGACCACCGCCAGGCCGTCGAGTCGGCGTTCCGCGAGCGCCTGATAAAGGTGATCTGTGCGACGCCAACCCTCGCGGCGGGCGTCAACACGCCCGCGCGTCGGGTGATCGTCCGGGACTGGCGGCGCTACGACGGCGAGTTCGGCGGGATGCAACCGCTCGACGCCCTGGAGATCCACCAGATGTGCGGCCGGGCCGGACGGCCGGGACTGGATCCGTACGGCGAGGCGGTGCTGCTCGCCTCGGACGCCGAGACGATGGACGAACTGTTCGAACGGTACGTCTGGGCCGACCCCGAGCCCGTCCGGTCGAAGCTCGCAGCCGAACCCGCCCTCCGCACCCACGTCCTCTCGACGATCGCCTCCGGCTTCGCGGCCTCCCGGAGCGAACTACTGTCGTTCCTCGATCGAACACTGTACGCCACCCAGACAGCCGATCCCGGACGGCTCGAGGACGTCACCGACACCGTGATCGACTACCTCGAGGCGAACGGGTTCCTCGAACGGGACGCCACCGACGGGGGCGGCGACACGCTCACAGCGACGAGTCTGGGCCACACCGTCTCCCGGCTCTATCTGGATCCGATGTCGGCAGCCGAGATCGTCGACGGACTGCGAGACCGGGAGAGTGAAACCGAGGACCCACCCACCGCGCTCGGTCTGTACCACCTTGTGAGCCGGACCCCGGACATGTACGAACTGTATCTGAAATCCGGCGATCGGGAGCAGTACACCGAACTCGCCTACGAGCGGGAGGGAGAGTTCCTCGGGGCGATGCCCTCGGAGTTCGAGGACGTTCGGTTCGAAGACTGGCTCGCCGCGCTGAAGACCGCGAAACTGCTCGAAGACTGGGCGAGCGAGGTCGACGAGGACCGGATCACGGAGCGGTACGGCGTCGGCCCGGGCGACATCCGCGGGAAAGTCGAGACCGCCGAGTGGCTGTTGCGGGCGGCAGAACGGCTGGCCGGCGAGGTGGGTGTCGACGCCGTCCCGGTCCGGGAGGCCCGGAAGCGCGTCGAGTACGGCGTCCGGGAGGAACTGCTGGATCTGGCGGGCGTTCGGGGCGTCGGGCGCAAGCGCGCTCGCCGGCTGTTCGAGGCCGGAATCGAGACCCGGACGGAGCTCCGGGAGGCGGACAAAAGCGTCGTGCTGGCGGCGCTGCGGGGGCGTCCACGGACGGCCGAACGGATCCTCAAAAACGTCGGCCGGGAGGACCCATCGATGGACGGCGTGCGCGAGGGCACCGAGGCGACGGCCGCGGTCGCCGGCGAGGGCGACGATAGCGACGGCGGACGCAGTCGCGAGCGGGGAGGCACGGCCGACGAGAGCCAGTCGAACCTGGGTGATTTCGGATGACGGCGCGTTCGGAGGTGGTGAAATGAAACTCGTGGAGGGAGTCGCCCACGTAGACGACCTCGAGGAGTTCCTGGCGGCGGTCGACCGGATCACCGCAGAGACCGGCGCGATCGTCCAGGTGTTCGACGCCCGGTACGTCGTCTCCCGGGAGCAGCTGGAACGGGCGGTCGAGCTCGCCGAGCGCGCCCGCGACCGCGGTGAGGAGATCGCCCGCGATCCGGCCGTCGAGATCCTCCTGTATGCGGCCGGGCGCCGCCAGATCGATCGGGCCCTGGAGATGGGGATCGAGGAGGGAGAAACCCCCGCAGTCGCCGTCGTCGTCGGGAACGACGGCGACGAATCGGCGGCCGCAGCGGCGCTGGGGTCACTGTTCGCCGACGCCGACACGCTCGGCGAGTACGACGAGACGCGCGTGCGGGAGTTCTTCGACGTCTCCACCGCCGAACTCGCCGCCGTCGACGGCGGGCTGGCTGACGTCGTGCTCGAACGGGTGGCGCTTCTGGACGTCGAAAAGTGAGCGACCCGACCCGGGCTGGTTCGCCTTAACAGTAGTTGGCAATATGACCAGCATTTATATACGAAACCGGAGTACTCGAACGTGGAACGCTAGTTTGCGGGTTCCGACCCGAATAAAGAAGATCGAATTGCCAACAACTGTTAAATCTCCAGTTCCGGCGTCGGGAACGCCCCCTCGTCGACCTGCGAGTCGTACTCCTCGATGGCCCGCAACACGATGTCCAGCGTTCCCCCCGGGCTCCAGCGGGCCGTGTTAATGACCAGGTCGTAGATCGACCGATCCGAGAGGTCGATCCCGTAGTAGGACTCGTACCGCTGGCTTTCGATTACCTCCCTGACTTGCATCTCCGCCCCGCGCTCCTCGCGATCCTCCGTGCGCTCGAGGCGTACCTCCTCGGGGGCGTCCAGCCAGATCCGCAGATCCGCCCGATTGCCGGCGAGCCAGCCGGCGAGACGCGATTCCAACACGAACGCCTTGTTTGTCGACCCCCACTTCTCGGCGATCGTCCGGAGCCGACGATCGATCGCCCGGTCGAGTTCGTCCGACTCGCTCGCCCTGGCGGTCAGCTGCGAGAGGCTCAGGTCCCGCTCGGTTGCGATCTCCCGGAACACCTCGCCGCCGGAGACCCACCCGCAGTCCAGCGCCGCCGACAATCCCTCACACAGGGTGGTCGCCCCACACCCCGGCGGCCCCGAAACGGTGATAAAGAGGTTGGCGTCGAGTTCCCGCTCCGTGGTCCGATCGGTCGATGACATGACTCGGCTATCGGCACCCGAGGTGTTAAACGTCCCCGCGTGGGCCGGCCCCGATCGTCTACCGTTCGCAACTGAGGATAATTACTTTTGGTTTCATTAACTGTTATTTGGAACTAATAAACTTTACATCATTGGGTGTGTTATCTACGGTCATGACGATCGAACGCGCGGACGGGACGACACGGACGAAACAGACGATTGCGACGGAATGTGTCGCGACTACGAGTGAACGGGCGAGGATACGGGAGCGACTCGCCAGCGATCCACCGACTGTCCACCGATCGGGAGGTGAAGACGGGTGACGAAGTCGGGGTCGATCAGAGAGTCGACGAAAGAGCGACCGCGTGAGCACGGCACCCGGGAGCAGGAGAACTGCCCGGAGTGCGCCGGACCGCTCGTCGTCCGCGAGGACGACGGGGAGACGGTCTGTGACGACTGCGGGCTGGTTACCAGGGAGGCGGCGCTGGATTCGGGTCCCGAGTGGCGGGCGTACGACGCCGCCGAACGGGAAAAGAAATCCCGAGTCGGCGCGCCGTCGACGGAGCTGCTCCACGACCGGGGGCTGTCGACGACCATCGGGTGGGACGACCGGGACGCTCACGGACGGACACTGGATTCCCGAAAGCGACGGCAGCTCGCGCGGCTCAGGCTGTGGGACGAGCGGTTCCGGACCAAGGACGCGCACGAACGGAACCTCAAACACGCGCTCGGCGAAATCGACCGGATGGCTTCCGCACTCGGCGTGCCCGATCCGGTTCGAGAGACCACCGGCGCGATCTATCGTCGGGCACTGAACGACGATCTACTTCCGGGTCGGTCGATCGAGGGGATGGCTACCGCTGCGCTGTACGCGGCTGCCCGGCTGGACGGGGTCGCTCGGTCGATCGAGGAGGTGACAGCGGTCAGTCGGGTCGATGGGATGGAGGTGAAACGGACCTACCGGTATCTCTCCCGCGAACTCGAACTCGAGGTCCCCCCGACCCATCCCGCGGAGTATCTCGGTCGGTTCGCCTCCGACCTCGGCTGCACCGACGAGACCGAACGCCGCGCGCGGGAGCTCATCGACGCCGCGACCGAACGAGGGGTCCACAGCGGCAAACATCCGGTCGGAATCGCCGCGAGTGCCCTGTATGCCGCCGCAACGCTGACCGACGAGGAGGTGACCCAGTACGATGTGTCCGACGTCGCGAACGTGAGCGAGGTCACGATCCGGAACCGGTACCGCGAGGTGCTGGAGGCGGGCGCGTCCGAGGGCGTCGTCGACGACGATAGCTTCACGAACGAGGGGACCGAGGAGGCCGACGCCTGACTGCGAGGACAACCGATCGAGGCCACCTGTTCCGCGGCGACGCCGGTGCAGTGACGGCATCTCCCCCGAATCCGTCTCACGACGGCGCCCGATAGAGCAGATCGTACTGGTGGGCGACGTAGGCAAGCTCCGCCGTCGCGAGTTGTCGCCGGCGCGTCTCAAGCCAGTCGTCGAATCCGTCCCGGTCCAGTTCCGGAACCGTCGAGGCCGCCGGATCGACCGCACCGTCGACGAACGAGAGGATCCGAGAGACGAACCAGCGCTCGTCCAGGGGATACCCGCCAGTCGCTCCGTCCCGGGGCCGGACGATCCAGTCGGAAGCGTTCGCCGCGAGGAGCGTGCCGTCACGGTCGGCCAGACGCGAGAGCGCGGCCCGTCCCGCACGGCTGTTCCGCCCGTCGACGGCGTCGATTGCGTCGTGATAGGCTCGCTCGACGGCGTCGTCGAGCGGGTGGTCGGGAGCGAACAGCGTCCCGCCGTCGAACGTGATCGGCAGGTACGCCAGGCCGCCGGGCGCGAGCGCAGACTCGATCGCCTCGATCGTCGGCTCCAGCGGTGCCACGTCGAGGAACGCCCCCGCGACGACGAGGTCCGCGCCGCGTTCGCCCGATATCCGTTCCTCCGCGCCGCGTTCGCCCGATATCCGTTCCTCCCCGCCGCGTTCGCCCGATGTCCGTTCCTCCCCGCCGCGTTCGTTCGCTCGTTGCGAGAGCAGTTCGAGCGCGTCACCTGTCTCGAAGGCGAACTGTACCTCGACCGGGCGACTCTCCCGGGAGGCCTCGATCCGTCCGCCGCGTTGGGTGTCGACCGCCTCGTATCCCCGATAGCGGAGCTCCTTCGGACGAGCGTCGCGTGCGAACGCGATCACTCGGGGGTCGCGATCGACGCCGAGGTAGTCGAACGCCCGGACGCCCCACGACAGCAGTCGGGGGACGGTCACCCCTGTTCCGCAACCCGCCTCGAGCACCCGCGGCGCTCGGGGGAGCCCCGCCAGTAGTGCCGCGCGCACCCGCCTCGAGAGCGCCCGCCGGTCGACGGATCGCTTCGCCTCGAGGTATCTGGGCTCGGCGTGGTCCATCGTCCCCAACTGTGTGGCGCTTCTCATCAACGTTCGGGTCAGGGGGCGGCTGGGTTGGTCCCGAGACGAGAACGGTCCGTGAGCTTGATTGCAGTTCCGCCCCCCGTTGGACCATGGCGAGGGTGGCGGTCGTCCACAACACGCTGGATTTCCGGGGCGGCGCCGACGTCGTCGCGCTGTCGGTCTGTGACGCGCTCGACGCCGGCCACCGGGGGAGCCACGACGTCGATCTGTTCACAATCGCGGAAACCGACCCCGACGAACTGGCGCCGCGGTTCGGACTCGACGTCGACGTTCCGGTCTGTGAGCCCCCCATGGCCGATCGGATCGCCCGGACGCTGGGAACGCTCACTCCACAGATCGGTCCCCAGATGGCCGCCAGGAGCGCTCTCGTCTCGCGGTTCTTCCGACGTCACGCCGACGGCTACGACCTCGCGGTGAGCACCACCAACGAGCTCTCGCTTCCACTCCCCTCGGTGCAGTACGTCCACTTCCCGCAGTTTTCCCTCGGCCGTCTCCCGGACCGGTTCGACGCCGACCCAGGTCGGTTCGACTGGCTGTGGGCCCGACTAAGTGCGCCGACGCCCGGGGAACTCCCCGATGACGCGACGTTCGTGGCCAACTCCGAGTGGACCGCAGACGCTGTCGAGGCGATCTACGGCCGGTCGGCCGCCGTCGTCTACCCGCCCGTCCGGCCGATCCCGGGGCCACGGCCCTGGGAGGAGCGGGAGCTCGGAGCGGTGGTCGTCGGACGGATCGCACCCGATCGACGGACGTTCGAGGCGATCGACGTCGTCGACCGCGTTCGCGACCGGGGTCACGACCTCCACCTCCACGTGGTCGGCACCGCTCCGCGGGCGTACCGGCCGTACGTCGACCGGGTTCGTCGGGCGGCACGAGGACGGCCGTACGTCCACCTCGAGACGGACGTCCCGCGGGATCGGCTCGAGGCGCTGCTGCGGTCCCACCGATACGGGCTGAACGTCCGTCCGGACGAGTCGTTCGGAATCGGCGTCGCGGAGTTCCGCGCGGCGGGGATGATCGCGTTCGCCCCCGACGCCGGCGGGCAGCGGGAGGTGCTCGATGGCCGATCCGACAGGCTCTTCGAATCGCTCGAAGAGGCCGTCGATCTCCTCTCGGCGTCGATCGAATCGGGAGATCGTCCCGGGATGCCGACGGATCGATTCGGGCCCGACCGGTTCCGATCCGAGATCCGAACGCTCGTCGCGGACGCACTGGCTGAACTGTGAGGTTCCGTCAGTCCTGTCGTTTCGACGGTCGCGTTTATGATCCCGGGATGCTATCATGGACCATGGTCCAGTTCGAGCTCGATTTCGATTCGCTGACCGGCCTTCACTGGTTCGGCGTCGGTTGCGCGGCGGTGACGGGCGTCATTCACCTCTGGTTGGGCGTCGAGTTCATCGACAGCCCGATGGGGTGGAGCTTCCTGGCGGCCGGCCTGGGGTTTTTCGGCGCCATCGGTCTGCTGCTCGTTGGCGTCCGTCGGCGCCTGCTGTATCTGGTCGGCATCCCGTACACCGGAATCCAGATCCCGCTGTGGTGGATCGCCAACGACATCGTGGTTGCTGACCTGTTCGAACCCGGGATCGGCGTGTTCGACAAGCTGGTGCAGTTGCTGTTGATCGGTACGCTGGTCATCCTCTACCGTCGCGAGCGGGACGTCCCACAGTGAGCGATCGAACCGTGGCCGGAACCCACAGCTGGACCGCACGGCTCCGGGCCTCGTTCAAACGGCGGATGGTGTGGCCCCTCGCGGGTCGTCTCGTCCGGACGCCCGCCTGGGACGCAGCGCTCGTGGGGTACGCCGCGGTCGCGTCCGCCGGGTTCCGTCCCGGCAGGCGGACCGACGCCGATCCGCTTGCACTGCGGTGGATCGATCCGGCCCGACCGCTGGCGGACGCACTGCCGCCGGCGCCGGAACGCCCACCGATCGGTCGCGTCGAGGGGGGCGACTGGGATCTGGTCGACGACCGGTTCGCCGATCGGCCGGTCCCGCGGGCGATCGAGTTGCGCTTCCGGGAGGGGAAGCCGTGGGAGGAAACGCCGCTTTCGGATCACGTTCGCGATCAGGTCGAGCGATTCGGCGACGCCTGGGGCCACGTCGAAGAGGCGTTCGAACGGCGGTCCAGGGAGATAGAAGCGCTGTACGAAGCAATGCGAGCCGACGGCTACCGCACCCAGGCCGAACTCACAGCCCGCGGCGATGGCGGCCCGGGACCGCCGCCGGTTCCGACGCTGGGGGAGATCACCGTCGACGTCGGCCGCGACGGGAGGCTCTGCTGGCGGCGCAACGGGCAACACCGGCTGGCGATCGCCCGGGTGCTCGGGATCGATCGGGTGCCGGTGCTCGTGGCCCGACGACACGAGGAATGGCAGGACGTGCGCGACCGGATCCGTGACGGCGGTGTCGGAGCCGTGGATCCGACTCTCGTCGGACACCCTGACCTCGCCGACCTGACCGGCTCGGCCGGGGTCGCTGGCCCGTGACTGTCGTCGAAACCCCCGACCTCGCCCGTCAGTCGCCGGTCGCCGCGCAGTTGTTCGGGCCGAGTTCCAGTTCGACCGTCCGCTGTTCGTCACCCGGTGGTTCCCGACTCGCGTTGACGTCGATGATCGTCTCGTAGTTCGGCGGCTTCTCGGGGACCGACTCGGTCACCCGGCTCACGAACGTTTCCCTGTCGACCGCCAGGAGGTCGACGCCGGTCCGGACCGCGCCGATCGTCGCCGCCACCGGCTCGCCGGGCGTCACCGCGGTCGTCCCGTCGGCGTCGATGGCGAAGTGACCCGGAAGCACCGTGATCGAATCCGGTTCTGCCAGGAGTGTCCAGTGGAGGGAATCGTACAGGAGCTTCGCCCCTTCGGCGGCGTCGCCCTCGCCGAACTGTAGTTCGGTCCGGCCAACCGAATCGACGAAGAGGGTATCGCCGGTCACTACGGCCTCGGCGTCGACGAGATAGCTCACGGCCTCGGAGGTGTGTCCCGGCGTCTGGATCGCCTTCACGGATACGTCACCGACGCGCACGACCTCGTTGCGCTCCAGCGGTCGGTAGTCGACGGTGACGCCCCGGTCGCTGGCGTCGGCGCCGAGGTAGTACGTCGCGCCGACGTGATCGGCGAGTTCCCGTCCCCCGGAGAGGTGATCCGCGTGGACGTGGGTGTCGAGGACGGCCTCGATCGTGTACCCGCGATCGCTCGCGAGGGCGGCGAATTTCTCGACGTGCCGCGTCGCGTCGACGACCGCGGCGACCTCGGCAGCCGGATCGGCGATCAGATAGCCCAGACAGCCTTTCGCCCGGCGCTGGAACTGGACGATCTCGACGTCGCCGTCGGTCGGCACGTCCACGACGTCGTACACCTCGCTCCATCCCTGCATCCCTCCCTCGACGACGGTCACCTCCCCGTAGCCGCTGTCCTCGAGTCGCTTTGCGATGTCGAACGACGATACGCCTTTCGCACAGATGGTGACGATCTCGTCGTCCGGTGAGAGTCCCGTGTGGGCCCGGAACTCCGCGGGGTCGAACTCGAAGTCCGGCTTGTACGTGTACTGGATCGCGTCCCGGATGTGCCAGGCGTCGTAGCTGTCGTCCGGGCGGGTGTCCAGCAGGGCAAACGACCGTCCCTCGTCGATCCAGTCCCGGAGGCGCGCCGGTGTGATCGTTTCGACCATGCACATGGTACGGACTCACACTCCATATACTGTGGGAAGACCGAGATGCCCCGTGCTGTTCAGGTTCCCTCGACTATTCGTTCTCACGTCGTTCGAACAGAACGGTCCCACCAGGATTCGAACCGGAACCAGACGTGCTCGCTCACGTTCGTTCGCTGCGCGCGACTGGTAGGGCTCGAATCATTCCAGACTATCCGCTGCTCACGTTCGTTCGCAGCAGGATAGTCCCACCAGGATTCGAACCGGAACCAGACGTGCTCGCTCACGTTCGTTCGCTGCGCGCGACCGGTAGGGCTCGAATCATTCCAGACTATCCGCTGCTCACGTTCGTTCGCAGCAGGATAGTCCCACCAGGATTCGAACCGGAACCAGACGTGCTCTCCCCGTCGCTCGTCGAGCACCCGGATCAGGGAGTGTGTGAGCCGATCGGCCGAGAACAACGGCCGGGGTCACACCTCGCTTCACTCGAACTGAAATCGAGATTCCTTATTAAAAGTTTAACGTTTGAAGCACAATCCCGAAACCGGGACGACGAAAATTTTTCACTGTAATGGTCGTACCTACTGCGGGAAAATCGGGGCGAACCGTTCGGCGGGTTCGATCCCAGGGCGTAAAACACGACCAAGAACCCGGGCGAAAGGTGGGTAAAGACACCCACGCAGTCGCTTTCGGCGAACCAGGTCGGGGTGCGTTTTACGAGAGGACTCACGAGGCGGGAAGCCCCGGGGTCGGGGAGCCCCAACGCGAGACCGGTTGGGAGGGGGTGGATATCGATGAGTAGCGAGAACGCGACCGTCTCCCGTCGAACGTTTCTCGAAGGGAGTGCAGCGGCCGCGGTCGGCGCAGCGGCCGGCTGTGTCGGGCAAGCCGAGGAGACAAATGACGTGGTATCGCAGAGCGAACGGAGCGTCATTCATGGAAACTGCTGGATCTGTCGGGCTTCGTGTGGTCAGGAGATCACCGTCGAAAACGGGCGGGCGTTCGATCTCACGGGCGTGGACGGGCATCCGAAAGCCAGTGCAGGACCCGATCGGGAAGGCACACTGTGCTCGAAAGGGATGGCCCAGCTAGAGAAGACCTACAATCCGAACAGAATCACTCAGCCCCACATCCGCGAAGACGGTGAACTCCGGGCGGCTTCCTGGGACGAGGCGATCGAGTATGCCGCCGACAAACTCGAGGCGTTCGCGGAGGAACATGGCCCGGAGAAACTGCTTCGCTATCAGGGGTATCCGGTCGCCAAGCACCCCTGGCACGACCTGCTGTTCAAGAATCTCTACGGCGCGCCGCTGAAGGTGGGCCGAAAGACGACCTGTCACGGTCCGTTCTCGACCTCCTGGGAGTGGATGTCGGGCTACGGTCGGGAGTGGCCCGACTGGCAGAACTCCGAGTACATCATCGCCTGGGGCCGTAATATGATGGAGTGCTTCCGCGGGCAGTGGGAACCCAAGGGCGTCATAGACGCCAAACAGAACAACGACGCCACGGTCGTCGCGATCGACCCGCGGTACACCAAGACTGCCCAGAAGGCCGACAAGTGGATCCCGATCGAGCCCCGGACCGACGGTGCGCTGGCGCTGGCGATGGGGCACGTCATCATCGAAGAGGGCCTCCACGACGAGGAGTTCGTCAAGGAATGGACTCACGGGTTCGACGCTTACAAGGAGGCTGTCGCCGACAAGACCCCCGAGTGGGCCGCAGAGATCACCGGGATCGATGCCGACGAGATCCGCAAACTCGCGATCGGCTTCGCCAAAGCCGCCCCCAGTGCCGTCGCGTTCCCGTGGACGGGACTGGCGTACCAGGCCAACGGGTTCAAGAACTGCCAGAACGTCCACGCACTGAACGGGCTGGTCGGCAACATCGACCGTCCCGGCGGTACGCGTCAGTGGTCGTCGGGCTTCAGCCTGGACGATCCCCACGAGAGGCGGGGAATCGACGTGCCCGCGAACCACGAGGACAAGCCGTCGCCGGACTACGACGACTATCCGTTCCAGAAACACGGGATTCGCGACGTCTCTCACAACCTCGTCCCCAGGACGGTCGAGCGGGGCGACATCAAGGGGCTGGTCACCAACTGGTCGTCACCACCGAAAAGCGGTAACACCCGAGAGTGGCTGAACGCTCTGGAGGAAATGGAGCTCGTGATCGACGTCGACGCCTTCTGGGACGGGGTCAGCAAGCGGGCCGACGTGGTCTTCCCGGGTGCCTCACAGATCGAACAGCCGTTCCTCTCGACCGGCGGGGACAGTTCCTACAGCACGAGCGGCTGGGTCACTGCGTCCAGACCTGCGATCGAACCGGTCGGCGACTGTAAACCCGACTACCAGCTCTACAAGCTCCTCGCCGAAGAACTGGGGTGGGGCGAGTACTTCCCCTGGGAGAATGGTGACGAGTATTGGGACGAGCAACTCGAGGCCATCGACATGTCCTTCGAGGAACTCGCAGACCAGAGCTACTCGATCGTCACCGAGGTCGGGTACGAACAGTGGAAAGACGGCGGGTTCGAGACCGAGAACGGACTGTTCAACTTCGACCTCGACATCAAAGACGAGTACGCCGAGCTCGCCGCAGAGATGGACGCGAGCACGGCGCCGGAGTGGCAGCCGCCGGACGACGGACAGTACGGTGAGACGACCGACGAGGAGTACCCGCTTCTGTTCACTGACGTGTTCGTCGAGCAACTCAACCGCGGACACGACCAGGCCATCGAGCGGTCAGTCTCGGCCTACCAGGAGCGGTACGGTCTGGCGAACCAGGGTTACGATGGCAACTTCCTGCACATCAACCCGAAAGACGCCGGTCGGCGAGGTATCCAGTCGGGCGACATGGTCCGCGTCGAATCGGCCGACGATTCGATCGAACTGATGGCCCACGTCTACGAGGGAGCCCGCCCCGGCTGGGTCGCCACCGTCAACAGCTTCGGGAAGGGGACGTCCCATCCCGACGACGCAGGAGGCAACAGCATGATACTCAACCGCGAACGCCACGTCGAACCGGTGACGGGAATGACTGCGCGAAATCACCCTGTCGAGGTCGAAAAGATCGGAGGTGGTGACTGATGAGTGACGAGTGGACCTTCTATTTCGACCCCAACAAGTGTATCGGCTGTCACGCCTGTGCGGTCGCGTGTGACGTCCGGAACGATCGAGACACCGATGACGATCGGTGGCGAACGCTCAGACACGTGGGCATCGGGGAGTTTCCCGACTACGAGGAGACGGCCGTGTCGATGTCGTGTTTCCACTGCGGGAACGCGCCCTGTGAGAGAGTTTGCCCGACGAGCGCGCTGAACAAGCGAGACTCTGACGGCATCGTCACGGTCGACCAGGACGTCTGTATCGGCTGTCACTACTGCGGGTGGGCCTGTCCGTACGGCGCCCCGACGTACGACGAGGAGAGTAGGATGTCGAAGTGCCACCTCTGTTTGGGCGAAGGCGAGGGCAACGGTGCCGGCAAGCCTTCCCGGAAGCGGCCCGAGGAAGGCGGTGCCACACCCGGTTGCGTCGACAACTGCGTCACCGATGCGCTCCACGCCGGCCCCGTCTCCGAGATGATGGAGATCGCTTCGAAGGAGGCCGCCCGCGAGTTCGCTCAGAGTAGCCGGCAGATGATCGTCGAGCCGACGACCGGAACCGGAGAGACGGATCCCGAGATCGTCGGTGATTGAACGCCATGTCACACAGCGAGACAAAACAGTCCTGGGTCGCACAGAACGGATGGTGGCGAGCCGTCGCCGCTGCGGTCGTTGCGGTCGTGGGGACAGCCGCACTGCTAGTGGCGTTCGACCGGATTCCAACTATGATCAACAGTTGGGAACCCATCGCTGTCGGCCACCTGACCCGAGAAGTCTCCTACCATCAATTCAATTCCATCTGGCTACTTGTGCGGGCCGCCATCGGACTGTACATCTCCGTCGTGTTCGTCATCATCGCCGGACAGTTGGTCGGCCACTGGCGTCGATACGTGATCGAAGGAGGGGAACAATGACTGCACAGGCGACCGACACCGGCACCGGTTCGGCCGTCCTCAAGCGTTTCAACGGCGTCCAGGTCTACGTCCACGCCCTGCTGGCGGTGAGTATCTTCCTGCTGTGGTTGACCGGGCTTCCGATGACGTTCTACGAGCCGCTCGGCTGGCTCATCGAAACGATCGGCCACTCGAACGTCGTCATGGCCCACATGGTTGCGGGGGTCGGATTGATCGCCATCATGCTGTACTATACGGCCTTCATGGCGCTCGGGGTGGCGACCGGCAACACGACACTGCGTCATGTCATGTTCGGCCTCGGCGACGTCCGAGAGGCCATCCAGCAGATGAAGTGGCTCTCAGGGTTCGGCGAGGAAGCGGAGTCGGGAAAATACACCTTCTTGCAGAAGGCCGAAATCTGGATCATCGCCTTCGAGGTCGGCGTGATGATCGTCACCGGACTGTTGATGTGGTACATCGGCGTACTCGCGTCGACCTCGCCGAATCTACCGATGTTGATCGTCCGGGACATCCACGCGATCGTCGCCGTGACGATGTTGATGGGAGTGGCATTCCACCTGTTCATGACCCACGTCAAGGAGTTCCCGATCGACCGCTCGATGTTCGACGGGACTGTCGGGCTCGGCCGCGCGTGCCAGGAATGGCGCGGATGGGCCAGAGAAGAGACCGGCACGGCGACCGTCCCCTGTGAGGAAGAGACGCACACCACGGTCCTGACGACGGGGATGGTCGTTACTGTGATGCTGTTCTTCGTCATCTGGACAGGGGTCATCCTGCAGTACGTCTTCTCGCCGCTGCCGACCGGACCGAGCCTCAGTCAGCACATCGCACCGCATGCGCTCCCGGGGGGGACACTCGGGCTCGTGTACTCGATCGGTCTAAACCTCGCTGCGCTGGTCTGTATCGGCAGCCTCGTCGCACTCGGCTACGGGCTCTACTCCCGTTACAGCCGGCCAAGACTTGCCTGACCGTCCGTACGGTGGACACCTATGAACCACAACACACACGACAAGACGGAGTTGGCACGGTGCTACTCGCTGTTATCGGAGTGTCTGAAACACCCAGACGAGACGTTCTACGAGGACATCACAGCGGGTCGTTTCGACGCCGAACGCGAGCAGTTGACGTCGGGCCTCGGGCTCGATGTGGAGACGGTGCCGACTGCCGAGCAACTGCCGGACAGCCGAGCGGTGCTGGACAACCAGTACATCGCCCTGTTCGAGGCCTTCGAGACGCCTTACGCACCGCCGATCGAATCGCCATACAAGGAATGGCACGGGGGCGCTGGAAGTGATGGATTGCTCGGCGGACCGCCAGCCGACGACATGCGCGAGAAGTACGCAGCACTGGGGAGTTCACCTCCGGCTGCGTATCAGCCCGACCACCTGGCGCTGCTGCTCGAGTACGCTTCGTTGCTCGTCGACGGCAGCGACCGGGATGCGTACGAAACGTTCGTGCGCGACCACCTCGACTGGCTTCCGGCGTTCCGACGCCTCGTCGAAGACGCAGCCGCCGAGGCGCCGTTCTACCGTCGCAGCGTCGCACTGGTCTGTGATACTGTCGCGGTCGAACGGGAGCGTCTCGACCTGCCCGAACCCGACGCGGCGACCATCGCGGCGATGCTCGACCGCGTTGAGAGAGGGATGGTAGGAATGGACGAACAAAAGGAATTCCGAACGTAGTCCCACCAGGATTCGAACCGGAACCAGACGTGCTCGCTCACGTTCGTTCGCTGCGCGCGACTGGTAGGGCTCGAATCCCTCGACTATTCGTCCTCACTTCGTTCGAACAGAATAGTCCCACCAGGATTCGAACCTGGGTCGCGAGCCCCAGAAGCTCGCAGGATTGGCCACTACCCCATGGGACTGCACTCGTCGGTTGGTCTCAGTTCCGTTTAGATGTTGCGATCCAGACCGACTGCCACCCGGTGGGATGCAAAGGAAGCGGTAAGTGATCCGGGGATCTACGCCTCGCCATGCGGGACCCGGTCGCGTGGTATCTGTCGATCTTTCGGAGACGCCGACGGGCGATCGTCGTCGTGCTGTTGCTCGCGACCGTCGTCGTCGGCGCCGGTGCGGCCGGGCTCTCGGGCGATCTCGCGATCGTCGAGTTCGACGCCGACTCGGAGGCGGCCGCGGCCGACGAATACGTCGACCGCCACTTCGTGACCGACAGCAGGACAGTCACGCTGGTGGTCCTTCACGGCGAGAACACGCTCACCCGGAATTCGCTGTCTGAGAGCCTCGAGTTCCAGCGGGCGGTCCGCGAGAACGACACCGTCGCCCCGACGCTCGTGAAGCGTCGACCAACCGTCGGGACTGGCTCGGCCTTCGTCGAGACGTATCTCCGGTCGCTCGGGGCGTTCGGAACGCTCACGATTGAGGACAAACAACGGACGTTCGCCACGTTCGACGAGGAGGAACTCACAACGGAGCTCCCGGCAGCGATCGAAAGCGACCGTCCGATCCTCGGTCCGGGAACGACCGCGAGAACCCTGTTGCCGACCGACTATCGGACCGGTTCGACCCAGGCGGACGCCCGTCTCGTGGTCGTCGTTCACGACGCCGACGTGGAGCCGGCGGCGCTTTTGGACGCCCAGCTGGCCATCGAGGACCTGGCCGACGACCACCTGGCGTCCACGGACCAGTTCGTCTTCGGGCAGGCGCTCGTCGAACGGCGGGCCTCCGCCGCGACGGAAGCGGCGTTTTCGGTGCTGGGACCGCTGGCGCTGGTCGTCATCGTGGGGCTGTTGCTGGTGGCGTACCGGGATCCCGTCGACGTCGCGGTGACGCTGTTCGGGCTCGGCGTCGTGCTGGTCTGGACCGCCGGGTTCGTCGGCTGGACCGGGATCCAGCTCACCCAGCTGCTCGTTGCGGTGCCGTGGCTGCTCGTCGGCCTCGCCATCGACTACGGGTTGCACGTGGTGATGCGGTATCGGGAGACCCGGGAGGCGGGAACGGCGGACCCGGTGACGGCGATGACCGCCGGGCTCGCGGGCGTCCTGGTGGCGATCGGCGTGACGACTCTCACGACCGCTGCCGGGTTCCTCTCGGGGGTGTTCGGCCCGTTCCCGGCAGTGAGAGAGTTCGGCGTCGTCGCCGCCTTCGGGATCGTCGCTGCGTTTCTCGTCTTCGGCGGGCTGGTGCCGGCGCTCAAACTCGAACTCGACGACCTGCTGGATCGGGACGACCGGACGCGCCCAGTGGGACGGCTCCCGGCCGTGGAACGCCTCCTTTCGGTCGGTGTCCTCGGGGCCAGACGCGCCCCGGTAGCGGTCGTGGCGGTTGCGCTGCTCGTGACGCTTGCGGGCGCCTACGGGGCTGCACACGTCGACACGTCGGTCGACCGGACGGACTTTTACCCGGGCGACCCGCCCGACTGGGTCTCGCTGTTTCCGGGCGGTGGCGACGCGACCGACCGCGAGGGGCCCGGGAGCCTCCGCGAGCAGGCGGCGTTCCTCGACGAGCGGTTCGAAATCGCCGGCGGGGACCAGCGCGTGGAGATCCTGATACGCGGGGCGGTGACGAGCGAGGCGGGCGTGCGGGCGATCCACGCGGCCGAACAGGGGGCGCTCGAGACCGGCGTCCTCCGCGGCGACGATCCGGAGGCGTCGGTGTACACCCCGTTCGACGCCGTCGACAGGATCGCGGCGTTCGACGACGACGTCGAGGCGGAACGGTCGGCGGCCGACCGGACCGGCGACGGCCGGCCGGACGGTGACGTGACCGCCCTCTTCGATGCCGCCTTCGACACCGATCCGGACACGATGGCCGGAGTCGTCCATCGCGACGCGGGCGGCGACTACCGGGCCGTCAGAGTGACCGTCGTCGTCGACAGCGGCGCCGACGCCAGGACCGTGGCCGCCGACCTCCGCGAGGTCGCCGCGTCGGCCGACGAGGAACCCGGCGTCACCGCGACGGCGACCGGAACGCCGGTCGTGCGGGCCGACGCACAGGGGGCACTGCTCCGCCAGCTGATCGAGTCGTTCGCGATCGCGCTGGCCGTGACGTTCCTGCTTTTGGTGGCGCTGTTCCGGCACCGGTTCGACAGCGCCAGCCTCGGCGCGACGACGGCGATCCCCGTCGTCTTCGCGCTCTCGTGGGTGCTCGGAACGATGTTCCTGCTCGAGATCCCGTACAACGCCGAGACGGCGATCATCACCGGGATCGCAATCGGGCTCGGCGTCGACTACGCGATCCACGTCAGTGCGCGCTACCAGCAGGAACGGGAGGCACAATCCCAGAATCGCTCCGACGCGGGGGAGCCGACCGACGCGCTCTCCCGGGCCGTTCGAGACACCGGCGGCACGCTGTTTGCAAGCGCCGTCACCACGGCCGCCGGGCTCGGCGTGTTGCTGTTTACGTTCGTCCCGTCGCTCCAGCGGTTCGGGCTCGTGATGATCCTGGTCGTCGCCTACGCCTTCCTCGCGTCGGTGGTGCTACTGCCGAGCCTGCTCGTCTTGTACTCGCGGTATCGGTGAGAACTGGCGGTCGGCGGGATCGAGCTATCTCGTTTCGGCGTCGGCTTCCGACGTCGACTCCTCGGCATCACACTCCGATTTCTCGCGAACGTCGTCGACCGCGATCTCGTCGACCGTTCGATCGAACAGCGTCAGCCAGGCGTCGACCGTCTCCCGGTCGTCGGTGGCGGCTGCCTGCCGCAGCGCCGTCGTCTTCGGGTGGAGGAGTTTGTTGACGAGCGCCTCCGAGAAATCGCGCATCGCCGCCTCCTGTTCGGGAGTGAGCTGCTCGCTTTCGGCGTCCAGGCGGTCGAGCGCGCGCTCGAATTCGGCTTCCCGGCGTTCGTGTGCCCGCGAGTAGATCTGCGACAGCGTGTCGTCGACCTCTTCGGCCCGCAACTGTTCGGCGAGCCGGACCCGCTCTTCGGCGATGATCTCCTCGACGGCCGGAATCGCCGCCTCCCGCTGCTGTAATCCGTCGTTGCGCACCGACAGCACGTCCTCGATCGTGACGAGTGCAACGTCATCGAGGTCGTCGACTGCCGGGTCGACGTCGCGGGGGTTCGCCAGGTCGAAGACGACGAGTTCGTGGCCGACCAGGTCCGCGATCGAGAGCACGCGGTCGTCGGCACCCGTCGCGGTGACGACGAGATCGGCCGCCGACAGGTGATCGTCGCCCAGATCCACGAGTGCGACCGCCTCGCCGCCGACCACCGCGGCGAGTTCTTCGGCGTTCTCCAGCGTGCGGTTGGCGACAGTGAGGCTGGCCTCGTCGTCGGTATCGTCGACCGCGATCCTGTGAGCGAGCGCTTTGACGACGAGTTGTGCGACCTCTCCAGCGCCGACGACGAGGACGTTTGCGTCTTGGAGTTCGTCGACGCCGGAGACCTCCGGAAGCTCTTCGCGCGCCCGGTCTAGGGTGACACTACCCAGCGAGACCCGGCCCTCGTTGATTCGGGTCTCGGTGCGGGCGCGTTCGCCCACTCTGAGCGCTTTCAGCGCGATCGTATCCAGCGTGTCACCGAGCGCGTCGGCCTCGCTCGCGCGCTTGTAGGCCCCGCGCAGTTGGCCGAGGATCTCGTCCTCTCCGAGGACGCCGCTTTCGAGCCCGCAGGCCACCCGCAAGAGGTGCTCGACGACGGAATTGCCGACGAGCAGGCGGTCGGAGTCGGGAGAAACGTCGACGCCGATCTTCCGTCCGAGCCCCTTCAGAACCGCCGCCGCTTCTGGCCCGTGGAGGTACAGTTCATATCGCTGACAGGTGCGCAAGACGAGCGCCTCGTCTACCCCATCCTTTCCGAGCAGGAACGACCGGACCGACGACTCTTCGTGACTGCAGGCGATCTCGAACCGCTCGAACCCGTCTTCTTCGAGCGTGAATCGGAGTCCGGCGACGTCGTCGTACATTGATATGGTGTGTGGTGGATCGCTGTGGTAGGTCGTCGAATCGACGTCAGTGTCGGAGCTGGAGGTGGGAATCGGCCGCGTGGTATCGGTTCTCGTTTCCTCCTACACCCTTCTCCGTTTTGGCTTCTTCGATCGGAATCGCTTACTGAGAACGCGATCCCGTCCAACCGACGCGTAGCCATCCGGAGCGCTGCCGACAGACGCCGAGCCGACCGATGCGTAGTCCCCAAGTCCGACAGTGGGTCAGGGACCAGCCCGACCGTGTGCCAGGGACCAGTCCGACCGTGGGTCAGGCAGTTATTTCCGGGGCGCCATGGCGTCCTCGAGTTCGACCATCCGCTGGGCGAACGCCTCGGGGTTCTCGTCGTGGTACTCCCAGATGTTGATGTCGGCGTTGCGCACCTCGTCGACGCGCGGGTGCTCGCCGCTGGTGAGCCACGTCCAGTCGGTCATGCCTGGGTACATGAGCGGGATCGTGTACGTCTCGATGTCGTCCCAGTCCGGCTCGCCCTCGACTTTCTCTGCGACGAGTTCGCTGTTGCCGAGGTCGTCGCTCTCGCCGTAGAAGTCCGGCTCGACGCCGAGCCCGAGCTTGTACGGGTAGCCAACCCAGTGCCAGCGCTGCGAGCTGCCGTGGTGGATCGCCGGCGAGAACGTGTACACCTCGCCCTCCTCGACGGGCATGTCGTCGATGTAGCCCGTGTCGAGGTCGCGGCGTACTTCCATCGTCCAGGTGCCGTCCTCCCAGACGGCGTCACACTCCCAGGACGCGCCGGATTCGGAGGGGAGCCCCTGCGGACGCCGGGGAACCATCGCGCCCTCCCATTCGGCGACCTCGGGGTCGAACTCGACGGCGTTCTCGTTTTCGCCCTCGGTCATCAACGCGTACTGCTCGAAGTCCTGCTGGTCCGGGATGCCCGGCCCGGGCTCGTTGTCCTCGGTGATACACTCGTAGTAGTCGAGGGCACCGTCTTCGACGACGTCCGGATCGAACATCAGTTCGGGGCCGTCCTCGGGATCCCAGCCCTGGGTCCCGAAGGTGCGGTCGCCGGTGACGTTCCCGTTCCGGTAGTCGAGCAGGTGGTGGTTCGTCCCGTATCCCATCGGAACGGAACGGTGTCCACGGAAGAACGGGAAGTCGATGAACTCGCCGTTTTCCATCATCTCGTCGAGTTCGTCCTGGGATTTGGGGTCCCGCCAGTCGTGTTCCCACCACTCTCCGTTCCGGGACTGCGGGATGAACTTCCGCATGTCTCCGTCGTCGCGCCCCTCCGTACCGTGGTGGGGATGCGCGTCGACTTCGTCGCTGTGGGCTTCGCCGGGCAGGCGGCGGACGCCCTCCATGACAGTCATCCAGCCGCCGAAGTTCTCGAAGCCCTGGAGCGTGCCGTCGTGCCACATGAACGTGAGACGGTCCTCGTAGAGGCCCTGGTGGTGGTCCATCGCACCGGGCGGGGCTTCCTCCTCGTCGAGGTCCCACGGGTTCCAGTTGGCGTAGCGCACCCACTCCTCGCCGTTGTAGACGATCATGTCGTGGAGCCAGCCGCCCTCGTTGGGCTGGTCCCACTCGAACCGCATGATGATCTCGTCGTCGTTGAATGCGAACTGGACGTCGACCGGCTTGACGAGCGGGTCGGGTCGGACGTCCTTTTTCATGTGGTCCAGTTCGGAGTAGGCGTCCATCGGGCTGGCCGCCCAGTATTCCTCCTCGTCGTCATCGTCGTCATCGTCGTCATCGTCGTCATCGTCGGGCGTCGGCGTTTCCTCGTCGTCATCCTCGGGCGTCGGCGTCGGTTCTTCTTCCTCGTCGAAGAGACCGAGACAGCCGGCCAGAGCGACGGTGCCGGCACCGCCCATCGCCTGGAGCAGGCGACGGCGATGAGCTTTCGACGTCCCACCCGGGAACGTCGGCGTTCCACCGAACTGATCGAGCAGTTCTTCGTCGTCAGCCTCGGCTTCCTCTCGTTTCTCGTCGGTTGGTCTGTCGACCATATTCGTGATTCAATAACTGCACGTGTGAAGGGATACCCCTGAAATATGGTGTTCTTTAAGTAGATCAGTTTAAAGAGTCCTTTATAAATGATATTCAAAATGGAATATGCAGGACGGTCCCAAATTCGGGGACAGAAGGAGCAGAAGGGGTTGATGGAGGAAAATACGAGGTGAAAAGGCCTCTCATTTGCAGCGGGCAGATGACAGGTGTGACCAGGGGGCCAGACCGGAACAACCGGGAAACCGCAGGAGGACGACCGGTAGCTATAACCCGAAACCACCGCCAGACACGTGCATGTACGTCGGACGATTCGTCGTTGTCGGCCCCGGAATCGGCGGGTATCGCGTCTCCTCGCGCTCGTTCCCGAACCGCCATATTCACGAACGCGACGGCACGCTCACGGTTTCGCCGACCCCCGACGCCCCCGAGACGGATAACCCGTACATCGCCTACAACTGCGTCCGGACGGTGACCCCGGGGGCGGCAACCGACCGGACGACCGGTGACGACACACTGGCAGTCGTCGGCAACGGCTCACACGTCGACCCGATCACCGAAAAGCTCTCGCTGGGCTACCCCGCCCGCGACGCCCTCGCGAGTGCGCTGCTCGCGCTGGACTTCGAGAAGGACGACTACGACACCCCCCGGATCGCCGGCATCGTCGGCGCCGAGACTGCCCACGTCGGGACGGTCCGCCGCGACGCGCTGCTCGTCCGGGAAGTGGCGGAGTCGACGCTCGTGGCCACCTACGAGCGCGACGATCCCGAAGCGTGGGAGCTGGCGGCGACGACGGCCGACGGTGTCGCGAGCGAACTGTACGAGGCCGACTTCGAACACGCGGTCTGTGCGGCGGGTGTGACCGTCGACGTCGAGGGCGTGGAGACGGCGATCGAAAACGGCGAGTAAAAGGAAGCACTCCCGCCGGGTTTGCCATCAGCTATCTGAGATATGTTTCCAGTTCGTCGAGAACACGATCGACGAACCCGTCTGTGGTCCGACCTTGCCACGCGACAATGTCCTCGATTCGGGGAGAGTGTATTGCCCATGGAGAGACGAAAGACTCCTGTGGCACGCCACCAGTCTCCCAAACCTCCGGATCGAGCGCAAGTGAGCGATCGTACTTCGTGGTCGAGACGGCGACCGCGATGAACTGTTCTTCATCGAACGGATGCGATTTGTTGTTGACGATGAGCCACGGTCGCTGCCGCTCGCTTCCGAGTTTGAACGGGTCGAGACTCCGAACAACGTCTCCCTGTTCCGGCCGCATTCATCGCCTCTGCTCATCGTTCTGTTCGCTCGGATGCGGTTCGTCCGGCGCGACCGACTCCCACTCTTCGTGGTCGATACCCCCATCCTCCTCGTCGAGGCGTTCCATCGCCGTATGGAGGTCATACGCGTCAGTCAGTCGCTCCCGGTCGTCGGTTATTGCCCAGTAGTTCCCCTTATGTCGGACGAGATTGCGCTTCTTTAACCGCGAAAGAGCCGTCCCGACCGCGTTCTGGTCCTCGTCGATTCCGGCAGCGATCTCCGAGCGAGTGAACGCCTTGTCCCGGTGGGCGTAGAGGTATTCGACGACCTGCTCGGGCACGCTTCGGTCTCGAGTGAAATCACTTGCCTCGAAATCTTCGATCCGTACTGGCATGCTTTGTACTTGGTGTACTCGTGTGATAAGTGTACTGACGTACTTTCGGATCGTGGACGGCTGCACGGTTTCGAGATCGTAACAGCACCGACAGCCGTCCGGTTTTTCCGCCGGGCACCCCTAGGCCACCACATGCGAGTCGGCGTGATCTCCGACGTCCACGGCAACCGTCCAGCCCTCGAGGCGGTGCTCTCGGATATGCCCGACGTCCACGCGTCCGTCTGCGCGGGCGACATCGTCGGGTACAACCCCTGGCCCGCCGAGTGCATCGCGCGGGTCCGCGACCTGGAGGCACCGACTGTGCTGGGCAACCACGACCGCGAGGTCGCCCGCGGTGGTGGGTTCGGGTTCAACTCCATGGCGACGGCGGGGGTGAAGTACGCCCGCGAGGTGCTCGAGGACCACGACCGAGACTGGCTCGGTGCCCTGCCGACCCATCGAACGGAGTTCGACGGCCGGGTGCGGATGGTCCACGGCCACCCGAACGATCCGGACCGGTACACCTACCCCGACGAGTTCTCGGCCCGGATGCTCGAGAGGAGCGGGGAGGGTGACGGCGAAGACGCGGCCGACCGCCATCCCGACGTCCTCGTTCTCGGCCACACCCACGTGCAAGGCCACCGCGTCTTCGAGGAGGGCGTAGTGATGAACCCCGGGAGCGTCGGCCAGCCACGCGACGGCGACCCCCGGGCGGCGTACGCCCTGCTGGAACTCGGCGATCCCGAGGACCCGGTCGATACAGGGACCTCCGGCGACGTGCCGACAGTGGAGGAACATCGGGTCGAGTACGACATCGAAACGGTCGTCGACGCCGTCGAGGAGGCGGGACTTCCGAAACGGATCGGAACGCGGTTGCGCGAGGGGCGGTGAACTGAAGTCGCCGTCTGCGTCGAGGGTGTAGATTACTCCCCGCCGTCGACCAGCCGGTCGACCGTCCGGTTGATCTCGTTTACGGTGGCGGTCTGCTGTTCGTTCGCGGCGGCGACCTGCTCGACCTCGTCGCGGACGTCCTGTGCCTTCTCGCTGGCCTCCCCGACCATGCTTGCGACCTCCTCGGTGCTGGCCGCCTGGTCGTCGGTCGCGTCGGCGACTTCGGCGATCCCTTCGGAGGTCTCTTCGACGGCCTCGACGATCTCCTCTAAGTTCTCCATCGCCGACTCGACGCTGTCGACCCCCTCGTCGATCTGGTCTGTGGCGGTGCCGAGACTCTCGACGGTGCGTTCGGTGTCGGATTTGATCCGGTCGATCGTGGCCTCGATCTGGCCGGCCTGCTCCTGTGACTCCTCGGCCAGGCTCTTCACCTCGTCGGCGACGACCGCGAAGCCCGAGCCAGCGTCGCCGGCCCTTGCAGCCTCGATCGAGGCGTTGAGCGCGAGCAGGTTCGTCTGGTCGGCGATGTCGTTGATGACGTCCACGATGTCGTCGATCTCGTCGATCCGGTCGTCGAGCCGGTCGACGTCGTCTGCCACCTCGTCGGCGGCGTCGCCGACGTCCTCGATCACGTCGACTGCTTCGCCGGCGGACTCCCGGCCAGTCACGGCCAGTTTCTCGGCCCGGCTGCTGGTGGCCTCCACCTGGTCGGCCGTGGAGGCGATCTCCTCGACGGTCGCGCTGAGGTTCGACACCTCGCCGGCGACCTCCTGCATCCCCTCGGCCTGCTCGTCGGCGATCTCGGCGATCTCCTGGGTGCTCCGGGAGACGTCCTCGGACATCTCGCGGAGTTCGTCCACGGAGTTTTTCACCTCCTCGCCCACGCGTTCCTGGCGCTCGAGTTCGCCCTCCAGCCGGGAGCTGTACGACTCGATGTAGGTGTCCATCGCGACCTGCTGGTCGAGGTTCATCAGCTTCAGCACCGACAGCGCCCGGTCGACCACCTCGTCGACGGCTTCCTCGACCGACTCGACGGGTTCGGCGTCCGTGATTCTGGCCTCCTCGAGGGCTGGTTCGAAGGGATCGTCGGCGTCAGCGACCCCGTCCGGCTCCGCCGTCGCACCGCCGTCGGTCGCCGTTCCGTCACGGGCGCCGGCGCCCTCCGCGCGGGCTTTCACGTCCTCGGCGATCGCCTCCAAAAGCCGTCGGTAGTAGATCGAATAGGCGCCGAGATACATCCGCGGCCCCAGATCCAGCATGTCGTGGATCTTGCCGATCCGGGCACGCCGGTCGAAGTACGACTGGTCGTAGGTGCCCGCCCCGAGATCACGGAGGTACTCCGTCTGGGTGCGCTTGAGCGCCTCGACCCCTTTGCTGGAGGAGTCGATGACCGCCATCGACTCCGAATGAGACTGGAGATGATTGTAGAACTCGTCGACGACGTCGTCTGCGATGCCGTCGAAGAGGGGATCCATCTCCTGGAGTCGCCGGGCGTCGTCGCGTTCGAACTGCGTGAACTGCTTGCGCCACCGGATCTCCTCGTCGTCGATTCCGATCTCGTCGGTCAGGCTCGCGCCGTCGACACCGCGGCGTTCTTCAGCGCCGATCTTGTGTTCGGACATGATTGCTTATCGGTGAGTCCGGAAGCTGGAATATGTAAGTTGGCTCCCGATTACGACGACTGATAATAGCAGCAAGGCGAGACGACGAGGCGAGAGAATTCAGCTGGTAGGCTGAAGGACGGTTAAAGACCGAGCCACGTCCGAGAGAATGGGAGACCCAGGGGCGGATCTATAGCGCGTTTTTGACTTCCGAGAGGAACTGCTGTGGCGGGAGATTCCCCGTGAACTCGCCGTCTGTCCCGTTAACGTTAATCTGGGGAACGCCCCGGACGCCGTACTCCTGGGCGACCTCCATGAACTCCTGGGACTGAATCATCTCGCCGCTGACCTGGTCGTTGACCATCGCAAACCGGTGGGCAGTCTGAACTGCACCCGGGCAGTGCGGGCACGTGGGCGTGACGAACACGGTGATGTCGACCGGGTCGTCGATCTCCTGGACCGCCTCGACCAGGTCCCCAGAGAGGTCGGGCGCCCCGGTGGACAGCTCCACGATGTCGGTGATGTAGGAGTTGATCTCCTGGCCCGTCGGGAGCCCAAAGTACTTCACGCCGGAGACATCCCCGCCCTCGAGCACCTGCACGGGGCCGTGGTCGTACTTCGTTGCACCGTACTCCTCGGCCGCCTCGCTGTCGAAGTCGTGTTCTTCGATCGAGAGCAAGTCGGACGTCTCGACCATCTCCCGGTTGAACGCGAGACATTCTTCGCAGGTCTCACAGTCGTCGGTGAACGTGTGGATTGTCACCGGTTCGTCCATCCGCTCGAGGAGGTCGCCGATCTGTCGTTTGTTCTCGTCGGTCAGCAGTGACATGGGTCCCGTTTCGTCGCCAGTGCTTAAATGTGTGTTGACTCTACAATACTAATTCCAAAGGAGGATGTTCCGATGTTAGGGTACTGTTCTTCATATACGGGGTATTTAGGCAAAGTCAAAACCGATTTGGTAGGCCTTAAACTCCCTGATCATTGCCCATCAAACGCACTATTAACGACACATTACAGTTGGATATGATAAGAGCAGCAAGGGCGGTGACGCCGAGCAACTGAACCGCGCCGGTGAGCCGAATCGTGGTTAAAAACGAACCACCGAAAGGCGCCGGGATTCCCGGGTACGGACCATCACTAGTAGTCGTACTTCGTCTCGTACCCCCGCGGGGTAATCATCCGACCGTCGTAGACGTAGGTGTCCTCGGTGCCGACCAGAAGCGTCGACCGCATGTCGAGAACGTCGCTGTCGCCCATCGATTCCAGCTCCCCGAGCTCGACGATCTCGACGCGTTCGTCCTCGCGGCCGGCGGCGTGGACGATTCCGACCGGCGTCTCTGGGTCGCGGTGTTCCAGCAGGATTTCACAGCATCGTTCGAAGTTCCCCTCCCGTCGCCGACTCCAGGGGTTGTAGACGACGATCGCCAGCTTCTCGGGGGCGACCGCGTGCAGTCGCGACTCGATCTCCGCCATCGGGACGAGGTGATCCGAAAGCGAGATGGTGACGGTGTCGTTCACGAGCGGCGCGCCCAGCCGGGCGGCACACGACTGGGCGGCCGGGACGCCGGGGACGACCTCGAAGTCGAGGTCGCTGGGGGTCGCGTCCTTCGACTCGATTATCTCGAGTGTGAGCCCCGCCAACGCGTACACGTTGGGGTCGCCGCTGCCGACGATCGCCACGTCGTGGCCCGCGATCGCCCGATCGACCGCCTCCTCGGTCCGGGAGACTTCCCCGCCCATCGACGTGGCGTAGACGTCCGCGGCCGCCTCGATGATCTCCTCGGGCAGCAGGTCGACGTAGGTAGTGTAGCCGACGACGTGGTCGGCGTCGAGAAGCGCCTCCCGCGCCCGGATCGTCATCCCCTCCGGGTGACCGGGGCCGAGCCCGACAGCCGTAAGCGTGCCGTGGGTCGGTTCCTCGTCCTGTGCCGCCGTCCGTTCGTCGGTTCCGTCAGTAGCTGTTGTCATACGCTGATCGAATCCTCAAAAGTCGGTTATCTCGCGGTCGCCGCGGGGGGTGAACATACAGCGCCGACCACCGAATTCCCGAATCTCCGTCCCCGCGTTTCCGACGACGAGCGTTGTCGCCATCGCGTCGATTCCGTCATCGCTGGCTTCGTCCTCGTTGCCGTCGTTGCCGTCGTCCTCGTTGTCCAGTAGCTCCTCGAGCGTCGCGATCCGTCGCCGCTCGCCGACGCGTCCGGCTTCCTTCCGGCCGACGTCGGTGACGACGGCGACGGGAACGTCTCCGGCGCGTTCCTCGCGGATCGTCGCGAGCGCGCGACGGTGGTTCCCTCGAGGGTTGTACAGCACAATCACGAAGCCGCTTTCGGCGGCCGCCCGCAGCTTCCGGCCGATCTCGTCCCAGGGACGCCACCGCTCGGACAGCGAGACGGTACAGAAGTCGTTGGAAAGCGGCGCCCCCAGCGCCGCAGCCGCGCCGGTCGCCGCCGTTACGCCCGGAACGACTTCGATCGGGAGGTCCTCGGCGCCAGCCTGCTGTGCGGCCGAAAACAGCAGGTCCGCCTTGCCGTAGACGTTCGGATCGCCGCCGGAGACGTGGACGACGTCCTCGCCGTCGCGGACGCGCCGGACGGACAGCTCCGCGAGTTCCCGCTGGCGTCCCATGCTGGACCGCACCAGCGTCTGTTCGTGGCCGCTCTCCCGGACAACCACTTCCTCGTCAAACGTCGTCCCGTCCCCGTCGGCAATCGAGTCGTCCTCGAGCGCCGCCGGAGGGAGAATTCCGCCCTCACAGAGGAATCGGCGGTACAGGTCGGCGACGATCACGCAGTCGGCGTTCCTGATGACCTCCTGTGCCCGCCGGGTCGCGTGCTCGGGCAACCCCGGGCCGATACCGACGACGTACAGGGTTCCGTAGTCGTCTTCCCGGTCGGACGACGGGGAATCGTCCCCGGTCATCGCGCGATCGCCACCGTGATCTCGCCGCCGTAGCTCGTCTTCTCCAGCAGGAGCTCACCCTCGCGGCCGCCCGCGATGGCCGACGACTCCGCGATCCCCGGCCAGCCGACGAGCTCCCGCGACTTCGAGGGGGTCGGCCCCTCGTGGTCGAAAAGTGTCTCCCTATCGAACGTCACCAGGCCGACGCCGAACTCGGCTGCCGCCTCCCGGAGGCCCTCCTCGCCCTCCTTCAGCGTCCCGGTGGCGACGAACTCGACGTCCGCCGGGCCGTGTGCGGTCCGGTCGAGGGCGTCCCGCCAGGCGTCGAGGAACGCCTCCGCGCCGACGCCCGAGACGCAGCCGGTGCCGATCACCACGCCGTCGCCGCCGGCCGTCTGTGCGGCGCGTTCGAGTACGGTCACCTCGTCGTCGACGAGCACCGCCCGGGGGCCGTCGATCCTGACGACCGGGCCCAGCTCGCCCGTGAGCGCGGCGGTGTTGGTCGCGACCGTCGAGTCGGGGGTGACGATCCGCGCATTCAGCGCCGCCGCCCGCGTCTCGACGGCCGGCTCGGCGTCCGGTTCGTCGGTCGCCTCCGTCGCGGTCGTCACCGCCGGCGTCGCGCCCAGCGCCGCGAGCTCGGTGGCGATCCGGTTGCCGCCGTGGTGCCCCCCGACCAGCGGGATCGCCCACGTCACCCCGTCGTCGACGACGACGACCGCCGGGTCGGTCCACTTGTCCTCGAGCAGCCCGGCGACCTTCCGGACCGCGATCCCGCTTGCCATCACGGCCACGAAGCAGTCGTACGCCCCCCAGTTGTCGGCGAAGACGTCGGCGTGGTACGCCAGGACGTCGACCTCGCGTTCGGATCCCCGCAGCTCGTCGGCGATCTCCCCTGCGGTGTCCTGGTTCCGGTCGAAGGCGACGACGGCGATCGATTCGTCCCCGTTGATGTCGCTCACGCGATCAGTCCTCCCAGTCGTGTTCGCCCTTTGCCCACCCGCCGTAGAGGTGGGATCGCTCGTACCCCGATCCGGTGACCGCCTCGCCGATCACCACCAGCGCGGAGGCACGGTAGCCGGCCTCCTCGACCCGGTCGGCGATGGTGTCGATCGTGCCCGTGATGACGTCCTCGTCGGGCCAGGAGGCGTGATACACGACCGCGACCGGGGTGTCGGGCTCTTGGCCGTCCTCGAGCAGCCGGTCCATCGTCTCCCTGACGGCGTGGGTGCCCAGATAGACGCAGGTCGTCACGTCCCCCATGTCGACGAACTCGGTGATGTGGTCGTTCTCGGCGTCGAGGGTCCGCCCCTGGGGGCGGGTGATGACAACGTGGTTCGAGACCTCGGGCAGCGTGAGCTGGGTGCCGAGCGTCGCGCTCGCGGCGAAGGCCGCGGTGACGCCGGGCACGAGATAGCTCGGGATCCCGCGCTCGGCGAGCGCGTCCATCTGCTCGACCGCGGCGCCGTAGATCGACGGGTCGCCGCTGTGGAGCCTGACGACCGTCTCCCCCGCCTCGTAGGCGTCGGCCATCAGCGGGATCAACTCCTCGAGGTCCTTGCCCGCGGAGTTCACTGTCCGGGCGCCCTCACAGTACTCCTCGAGCAGCTGGCCGTTGACCAGCGACCCCGCGTGGACGACCAGGTCGGCCCCCTCGAGCAGCCGCCTGCCGGCGACGGTCAGAAGCTCCGGATCCCCGGGGCCTGCGCCCACGAACGGGATCCCCTCCCGATCCTCGTCGATCATCGCTGTCCCTCCGACCGAGACATCTCGGTTCGGAACTCGTCGGTCCGAGACTTCTCGGTTCGGAACTCCTCGGTCCGGAACTCCCTGTCGAGATCGCGTTTTTCGGCGTACGCGAGCGTGAAGTACTCCCCGTCGGTCAGATCTGCAGGATCGTCAGTTATCACTGTCTCTCCCTCCATGAACAGCCGCCGGCCGAACCGGACGTCGTAGCCCGCCTCGGTCAGCTTCTCCGCCGTCGCTTCCGGGTCGGTGACTTTGAACAGCACCAGCCGGTCCGGGCCGACCGGCGCCGCCCCGTCCATCGCCTCCCGGAGAGTGATCTCCGAGCCGGTTTCGATCTCGACGCCGAGGGCGCTCGCGAACGCGGTCGCGGCGCTGACGCCGGGGATCACCTCGATTTCGACGTCCGGGTGCAGCGCCTCCAGCGTCCGGCGGAGGTGGCCGAACGTGGAGTAGACGTTCGGATCCCCGAGGGTGACCACCGCGACGTCGCCCGTCCGGTTCGCCTCGGCGACCCGCCGGGCGGCTGTCCGCCAGGCCCGGCGCAACTGCTCGTCGTCGTCGGTCATCGGGAACGAAAGCTCCTCGATCGTCGATGCCGGGACGTGCTCGACGGTGATCGACTGCGAGAGCTCACCCGACGCGTAGACGGTGTCTGCGTTCTCGAGCAGTCGTTTCCCCTCGATCGTGAGCAGGTCGGCGTCGCCGGGGCCAAGTCCGATACCGTACACCGTCACCGTTCGTTTCCTCCACTCGCCTGGTTGTCGGCGAGTTCGTCGCTCGCTCCGCCGCCGCGACCGACGATCACGAACACCGGGTTCTCGGCCGACAACCCGGTTTCGCCGGCGAGGTCGTATCCTCTGCTCACCTGGAGCTGGATCGTCTCCGCGAGCAGGTCCCGCGACCGGAACGCCTCGATCATCCTCGCGGCGGTTTCGATCCGACAGACGTTCATTACGATCCGCTCGACGCCCGTCTCGACGGCGTGATCCAGCACCGCCTCGGCGTTCCGGCTCCCGCCCAGGAACAGCGCGTCGGCGTCTTCGGGGAGGCCGTCGGGCGCTTCCGCCTCCCGCAGGGTCACGTCGGCGTCGTAGTCGTTCGCCGCCAGGTTCCCCCGCGCGGCGTCGAGCCGTTCGGAGTTCCGTTCCAGCGCGGTCACGGCCGCCGCCCGGCGCGCCAGTTCCACCGTTACGGCGCCCGTACACGCCCCGACCTCGGCGACGTGATCCGTGGGCCGCACCGCGAGCTTCGAAATCGCCACCGCGCGGACCTCCGGCTTCGTCGGCCCGGCGTCCGCCTCGTGTGGCAACGAGAGTTCGGCCATCGGACGTACAGTTCGAACCATGCTTAAAAACAATTCCGTTTGATGTATAGAAACTCTGTTTTCATTCTCGGTTCTTCATTCCGTCGAGGCGATCTCGGCTGCTTCGAGTGCACGACCTCTGGCGTCGTCGTACCGCCCGTCTTCGAGCGCCCGCCAGACGCCGTCGTCGTCGATGATGCGGCGGAGCGCTTGCCGACGCTGTTTTGCCGACAGGTCGGGATCGTCGTCGAGTCGGTCGCGGAGGTCGGCCTGGAGCCCGACCATCGGTTCGGTCCGGTCGAGGAGCGGCTCGATCTCGCGTCGGAGATGTCGCGCCACTGCGGGGCTTTTGCCCCCCGTCGAGATGGCGACGGTGAGCGGTCCCGACTCGGCCCGGGCCGGCGTGACCGTGTCGCCGCGCTCGTCGACGCGGTTCACCAGCGCGCCCGCCTTTCGGCCCGCCCTCGCGATCGCATCGTTGAGCGTCCGGTCGTCGGTTGCGGGGATCACGAGGAAGAGATCTCCCTCCACGCTCGCGAGGAGTTCGTCGGCCTCGTCGGGTTCCAGCCGCCGCCGTCGACGTTCGCAATCGACCTCGTCGAGCCCGTCCACGAACGCGTCGGCGACGACGGTCACGTCGGCCTCGGTGGCGAACGTCCGCGCTTTGCGGAGCGCGACCCGGCCGCCGCCGACGATCACCACCGACCTGCCCTCGAAGTCGTGAAACAGCGGTAGCATGTCGTTTACTCTCCTTCGAGTTTCACGCGGGCTCGAACTCGCGCAAGCTTCCGTCGATGTCGTCGTACACCTCGATCACGTCCCCGATCACGACCGTCGCGGGCGAGCCGATCTCCGACTCCTCGACGCGGTCGACGACCGAATCCAGGCTCGCCCGGACGACGTGTTGCGCCTCCCAGCTGGCCTTCTGTATCACCGCGACCGGGATGTCGCCGTCGAGACCGTTGGCCTGCAGCGCCCGCACGTTCCGGTCGAGCGTCCGCACGCCCATCAGGATCACGAGCGTGCCGCCGCCGCCGACGTGGCGGGCGAGCGCGTCCCACTCGAGGGTGCTCTCCTCCTTTTCGGGGGTCTCGTGGCCGGTGATGACGGTGAACCGCGAGGAGACTTCCCGATGGGTGAGCGGGATCCCCGCGATCCCGGGCGCTGCGGTCGCACTGGAAATACCGGGCACGATCTCGAAGGGAATCCGCCGCTTTGCGAGATACTGGGCCTCCTCGCCCCCGCGTCCGAAGACGAACGGATCGCCTCCCTTCAGGCGAACGACCGAGTCGCCGTCGTCGGCGTGGGCGGCCATCAGTCGATTGATCTGTTCCTGGGGGGTCTTGTGGTCGACCCGCTTGCCGACGTCGAGCACGGTCGCGGACGACGGCAGACAGTCGACGAGCGTCTCCCGGACGAGCGCGTCGTGAAGGATCACGTCCGCGGTCTCGATCAGGTACCGCGCACGCACCGTAAGCAAGTCGGGATCCCCAGGCCCGGCCCCGATCAGATACACCGTCCCCGGCTCCGCGCGTGCCCGGTTCGGGATCGCCGGTGGTACCGGAAACGACGGCCCTTCGCCGGGGGCGTTATCGTCGAGATCACCATCGGGCTCGGGGGTAACCTGGGATTTCTGATCGTCCATTAGTAGATAAGGCTTATTTGAAGTAACTTCAATCTACTTGTATTCGTTCCCGGGTAGGTCTGCAGCTCGGATCTCCCTCACTGAAACAAGCTCCATTGAGTTAATGAAATCGAAATTGATTTAATCCGTTTCCGTGAACTCCGTCCTAGAGGCTACTCATGCACATAATGGAAGGCTTCTTGCCACCCCACTGGGCGGTACTCTGGTACGTACTGGCGGCCCCGGTGGTCGCGTACGGCGCGTATCGCACGTGGAGAATCGTCTCGGATCGGCGGGACGCGAAGGCCTTGCTCGCCGTCGTGGCGGCGTTCATTTTTGTCTTCTCCGCGCTGAAGATTCCTTCCATCGTGGGGAGTACGTCCCATCCGACGGGAACCGGGCTCGCAGTAGTGCTCTTCGGGCCGGCGGTGACAGCGTTCCTTTCGACGATCGTGCTCCTGTATCAGGCGCTGCTGCTGGCCCACGGCGGGATCTCTACCCTCGGAGCGAACGTCTTCTCGATGGGGATCGTCGGGCCGACGGCGGCGTGGTTGGTGTTTCTGCTCGCTCGGCGGCGGACAACGATCGCGCGATCGACGTTCCTCGCGGCCGTGGTGGCGAACCTGGTGACCTACCTCGTCACCGCGGGGCAGCTCGCGATCGCCTTCCCGGCTGGCGAGGGACTCGCCGGCGTTCTCGCGGCCGCGGTCAACTTCGCGGCCGTGTTCGCGATCACCCAGGTTCCGATCGCGTTCGTCGAAGGCGCAATCGCGGCCGGCGTGATCGGCTATCTCGCCGAGGTCAAAACCGACGTCAAGAGCCGCCTTGAGGTGCCGGCATGAAGCGGCCGGCGCTCGCACTGGCTTTCGGTGTGGTGCTGCTCGTCGCGTTGATCGCGAGCACGGGCTTTATCGCCGGCGACTGGGAGGGAACCGATCACGAGGTCGAACACCAGATCGAAGCGGAGAACCCGGAGTTCGAACCCTGGATCTCCCCCCTGTTGGAGCCGCCGAGCCACGAGATCGAGTCGCTTCTGTTTAGCCTGCAGGTCGGCATCGGCGCGCTGGTGATCGGCTACGTCCTCGGATCGCGGCGGCTCGTCGACGACGATCGGGCGTAAAACGCAGCAGACAATCAACCACATCAGGAACCATCTCAATGCACGAGACGCTGGAACGGGTACAGGTGACGTCGTCGCCGGCCATCGACGGGCCGCTGAAGGTGTACGTCGCGCTGCTCGCGCTGGCGCTGGCGGTAGCCAGCCCCGTTCGAACGACGCAGGTCGCGTGTGTGATCGCCTTCACGGGGCTCGCTTATCACGCCGCCGGCAGTCACGCGCTGCGGCTGTTCGCCGTGCCGGTGACGTTTCTCGTCCCCGGACTCGCGGTCGTCCTGATCGTGACGCCGGGCGGAGAGACGCTCGCGGAGTTCTGGTTCGTCTCGGTTACCGAAAGCGGGATCGAGACGGCACTGAATACCGGCTTGCGGTCCCTGGCGTCGCTTTCGGTGCTCGGGTTCCTCGTTTCCACCACCCCCGTTCCGGAGCTGTTCGCGGCGCTGCGGCGGCTCCGGCTTCCCGCGTTCGTCGTGGAGATGTCGCTGCTCGTGTATCGAGGCATCCAGCTCCTCCTGGAGGAGGCCGATCGGCTCCGGGCGGCCGCCGCCGCCCGGCTCGGCTTCCTGGACCGCGGGACGACCGTCCGATCGACGAAACTGATCGCCGGGTCGCTTTTGGTTCGATCGCTCGACCGCGCCGAGCGGCTGGATGACGCCATGCAGGCGCGCGGGTACGACGGCCGGATGCCGACCGGCGAGTACAACAGTTGCGGTCACGGCTACGCGGCCGTCGTCCTCGGGGCGTTGATCGTGACGGTGGTCCCATGACGATCGAGGCGAGGGGCCTCGAGTTCGCCTACGAGACGGCGCCGATCCTCGAGGGCGTCGACTTCCGGGCGGCCGGCGGCGAGGTGACTGTCCTGCTCGGGCGCAACGGCGCCGGCAAGTCGACGCTGCTCCGCCAGTTCAACGGGCTGCTCGAACCGGACAGCGGTGCCGTCTACGTCGACGGCGATCGCGTGAGCTACGACAGGGGGAGCCTCCGATCGCTGCGGCGGCGGGTCGGCTACCTCTTTCAGAACCCGGAGGATCAGCTCGTGGCCCCGACCGTCGGGGGGGACGTCGCGTTCGGTCCGGAAAACCTCGGCGTCGACCCGTCCGATCGGGTCGAGTCAGCGCTTGAAACCCTCGGACTCGAGGGGTACGAGGACCGTCTCTGCAACCAGCTGAGCGGGGGTGAAAAGAAGCGGGCGTCGCTGGCGGGCGTGCTCGCGATGGAACCCGACTATCTGCTGTTGGACGAGCCCACGCTGGGGCTCGACGGCGACGGCTGTGCCCGGCTCTCCGAGGACATCCAGCGGATCCGTGAGGCGGACATCACCGTCGTAATCGCTACCCACGATCTCGGGTTCGCCCTGTCGGTCGGGGATTCCTTTGCCGTCCTCGAGGACGGCGTGATCGCCCACAGGGGCGCTTCGATATCCCGGGAACAGGCCGTCGAGTTCGGCCTCCGGACGTTCGTGTTCGAGGACCGATAGTCGGTCGCCCCCTGGAGGTCACTCGTCGGGATATTTCGGCTCGCGCCGCTTTGCCCGCCGCAGCGCTCGTTCGATCACGTCCCTGACGGAATCGCCGGCCGAACTCGCCTCGAAGGGGTCTCCGTGGCCGGCGTACATCGTGGTCACGGTGTCGGGCAGGCGATCGAGCAGCGTCTCCAGGCTCTCGATCAGTCGCTCCCGGGACTGGCCGGCCATGTCCGTCCGGCCGAACGAGCCGTCGTCGAATGCGCCGTCGTTGTAGACGACGACGTCGCCGCTGAACAGGGCGGTCGCGCCGACCAGAGAGACGTGATCGTCGGCGTGTCCCGGGGTGTAGACGACCTCGGCGGTCTCGGTGCCGAGTTCGATCTCGTCGCCGTCCCCGATCGCGTGGGTTCGCCGGGGATGGTCAGCGTAGGCGTAACAGTCCGGATCGAACCGGTCGAGCACGGCGTCGAGTTCCGCGACGTGATCGCCATGCTGGTGGGTAAGCACCACCCGATCGAGTTCCTCGACGTGGTCGGCGACGACGTCCTCGACGCCGAGGACGGTCCCGACGTCCACGAGCGTCGTCGTCCCCTCCGTCAGGAGGTAGGCGTTGCAGGTGAACCGTTCGGCGCCGTCGGTGACCGTGATCGGATCCATACCGGCCGATCGGGCGCCTCCGAGGAAAAGCCAGCGGCCGGGATCGCGCGGGTCGATGTCGCGGAGACGGGCGCCGGAATACATGTCAAAAAACGGGCGGGAGATTTTTCCGTATGGGACGGATATATCTGTCTGTATGGGCTTCGGGAGCTACGACGAATCCGAACAGGAGAACCAGAACCTCGATGCCGACTTCGACGATTCTGGCGGCGTTCAAACCGCGGAGAACAACCACGAGGGAAGCGTCGAGTTCGAGTTCGAAGCGTCCAACGACGAACTCCTCGACCGGCTCAAGGAGATCAAAGGCGAGTGAGCGCCGGGGAGTAAACCCTGGGGATGAAACCCGGCGCCCGGCTGCTGGGGATCGCCGCCTCCGACGCCGCAGCGCGGAGTTACCTCGCGGGCGCGCTCGTCCGCGCCGACCGGATCGTCGACGGATTCGGGGTCGCACGTTGCACCGTCGGCGGGCTGGACGCCACGGAGTCCGTTCTTTTGCTCTTCGATCGACTCGACCGCGAGGACTGCCGGCTGCTTCTGCTGTCGGGGGTCGCTCCCGCGTGGTTCAACCTCTACGACCTCGATCGGATCCACGACGCCGTCGATCGGCCGGTGCTTTCGGTCTCCTTCGAGTCGAGCCCCGGCCTCGAGCCGGCACTTCGCGAACATTTTTCGGGGAACGACCTCGAAGAACGGCTCCGGATCTACCGCAACCTCCCGCCGAGACGAGCCGTCGACATCGGGGATAACCGTCTATACGTTCGGGCGGTCGGCTGTAGCGAAAAGCGGGCCGCCGAGATCGCCCGCACGGTGACCCACGACAGCGGCATCCCCGAGCCGATCCGGGTGGCACAGCTCGCGGCAGGGGCGGTTCGGGCGGCCGCCGAGGCCGACGAACACGGTGCCGAGAACGGCGCCGATTTCGAATGAACCCTCGTGTCGCTACGACGTCGCCGCCTCGATGGCGCGTTCGAGGTCCTCGATGATGTCCTGGGGATCCTCGATGCCGACCGACAGTCTGACCATGTCGTCGGTAACGCCCGCCGCCTCGAGTTCTTCCTCCGAAAGCTGCTGGTGAGTGGTGCTCGCTGGGTGGATCACGAGCGTCTTCGCGTCACCGACGTTCGCGAGCAGCGATGCCAATTCCGTCGATTCGACGGTGGTTCTGGCGGCTTCGTACCCGTCCTCCAGGCCGAACGTGATCATGCTTCCGTAGCCGTCGAGATACTCCGTGGCCTCCTCGTGGGTTGGGTGGCTCTCCAGCCCGGGGTAGTTCACCCACGACACCTCCGGGTGCTCGGAGAGGTATTCCGCGACGGCCTGCGCGTTCTCGACGTGGCGCTGGATCCGTAGCGGCAGCGTCTCGAGCTTCTGTAGAGTCACCCACGCGTCGAACGGGGACTGGGCGCTGCCGATGTCTCGGAGGCCACGGGCGATCGCGGCGTAGGTAAAGGCGGCGTCGCCGAACCGCTCGGCGAAGTTGACGCCGTGATACGCCGGGTTCGACTGGGCGATCTCCGGGTAGTCGTCGGCGTACTCTTCCCACGGGAACGACCCGCCGTCGACGAGCACTCCGCCGATCGTCGAGCCGGCGCCGTGGATCCACTTCGTCGTCGATTCCCAGACGAGGTCGGCGCCGTGCTCGAGGGGTCGGCACTGCACCGGCGTCGCGAAGGTGTTGTCGACGAAGAAGGGGATCCCGTGTTCGTGGGCGATGTCGGCGAGCCGCTGGAGGTCCGGCGTGTCCAGCGCGGGGTTGCCGATCGTCTCACAGTGGAGGTAGGCGGTGTCCTCGTCGATCGCCTCCTCGTAGGCCCCGTAATCGAGGGTGTCGACGAACCGGGTCTCGATCCCCCGCCGTTCCACCGAGTGGGTGAAGTACGTGTAGGTCCCGCCGTACAGCGACGAGGCGGTGACGATGTTGTCGCCCGATTCCGCGAGCAGGAACGTCGCCAGGTCCAGTGCGGCCATCCCGGACGCGGTCGGGACCGCGCCGACGGCCCCCTCCAGCGAGGCGAGCTTTTCGCCCAGCCGGGCGACGGTCGGGTTCAAAAGACGACTGTAGATGAACCCTTCCTCCTCGAGCGCGAACAGTCGGGCTGCGTGATCGGCGTCGTCAAAGACGTACGACGTCGTCTGGTGGATCGGCGGCGCCCGAGCGTTGGTCGCGGGGTCGGGCGTTTCGCCGTCGTGAACGCTTCTGGTGTCGAACCGGTAGCCGTCCGAGTCTTCTGGCATAGCCCTCTCTACGACGGGGTCCCTCCTAAACCATCGAGGCCGGGTCAGGACCTGCCGGTGTCTCCAACGCCGGCAAAAAGGGTCGCATTTTCCTGCAAGTGTTGTACAATTTCTGTTATCCTTACCAAAAATGGTATGCCCTGCCTTTACTTGTACCCCTTCATGGATGAAGATCACCCCGCGGCCGATTCCGGTCAGATCGACGACGAGGAAGCCGCCGAGATCGAAGCCGAACTGGGCGGACAGTTCACGATGCCACGGGGGTCCTCCGAGATCCACCGCCGAAGGTTGCTCGGCGCGATCGGCGGCGCGAGCACCGTTGCAGTGGCGGGCTGTCTGGGGATATTCGACGACGAGGAGCCCACGCCGACGCCGGACGAGGAGACACCCACGCCGACGCCGGACGAGGAGACACCCACGCCGACGCCGGACGAGGAGACACCCACGCCGACGCCGGAGGAACCTGAGCCGGAGTATCCCCTCGATTATTCCGCGATGGAGACGTTTCAGTCGGACGTCGCGCCGAAGGAACTCGTGAAGCCGATCGACGTTCAGATCGCCTTCAACGACGAGGAAATCATCTTCCGGTTCCAGTGGGAACAGCCCGATCCCGGCGGGTGGATCCACGACATGATCTACTACGACGGGGACGAGGGCGAATGGAAGCGCCTCGCCGACTGGGATCCGTGGGTGCTCGACCCCGATTACGGCTACGCCGACCACCACGAAGGCTACTACGAAGACCGACTCAGCTTCATGTGGCACGACGGATCCCTCCAGGAGTTCGAGAACTTCGGTGGCTGGATAACTGTCATGGAGGGTGTCCGAACACTCCCCGGGGCAGCCACGGAGGAAGCCGTCGTCAACCACCCACACTTCGGGGATGAGGGCCTCGGTCGCAGCGACATGCGGAAGTTCATTCCCCAGTCCCGCGAGGGCGAGTGGTGGGAGCATTCGTGGGACGAACCGAAGTCCGAGTCGGAACTCCAGGAGATGCTCGAAAACGGCGAGTACATCGACTTCCCGTTTTGGCGAGCCCACCGGAGTAACCCCGTGGGGTACGGAACGAACCACCACGTCCTGGATTACCGGCACGGTAACGTCACCGGTCAAGACACGTTCGGCAGCCAGGGCTGGGATCCCGAAACCGGCCCGGAGTACATGTTCGATCCCGACGTCCTCGAAGGCGGTGCGATCGACCGGGCCGACGTCGTCCACGACGACGGGTCGCCCAACAGGGAGGACATGCCCGCCGTCGACGAGCCCGAAACGTACGCGCTGATCGAAGACGAGAACATGGTCGAGTTCGACCCGGACGTCGCCGAATGGGACGGCGCGATGATCCCCCGCCGGCCGCTTCGGGAACCGACGGAGGCCGGTGCGTCCTGGCCCGCCGAGGGCGACTGGTCGGACGGCACCTGGACCGTCGAGATACGCCGGGAACTCGACACGGGGTACGTCGACGACATGCCGGTCGAATCGGGTGGCGTGTACACGTGGGCGCCGGCGATCCACCACGGTGCCTCCCAGCGCTGGCACTGGGTCGCGTACCCGTACAAGCTCGGGCTCGGGACCGAACCGGAGTACTACGGCGAGAGCGCCAACCTCGGCAACACCGAACTCGTCGCCGAGGAGGTCGAGGGCGAACCGGACTGGGACGACATCGAGACGTACACGATCCCGCTCATGTATCCCGGAATGGCCGACTGGACGTGGCTCACCAGCGGCGAACATCCTCGGGTCGACGACGTGCGCAACGCCGACATCACCATCTGGGAGTACCACGACGAGGATCCCCAGTCGTTCGCTCAGCGGATGATCGACCTCGAGGAACGCGAAGCGCCCCGGAAATAACGACCTCGCGGCGCCACCGCGGGGCGGGTGCTCGAAGCCGACAGGGCGTCCAGCACCCCTACCGAATTATCCCGCGCGGATCGAGCTCCTCGCGCAGCAGGCGAAGTTCCTCGTCGGTCGGCTCCGGACTCCGGCCGTAGTCGTCGGGGACGTGGATCTCGAAGCCGCTGTTTTCGTGGATCTCCTCGAGATCGACGCCCGGATGCAGTGCGTCCAGCGTCATCTCCCGGGTTTCCTCGTCGAACCGGTAGACGCCCAGCTGGGTGATCACCCGACTCGGACCGGTGTCGCTGGGGAGGCCGGCCTCCTCGCGGGCGCCCGGGCCGTCGAGGTAACCGGGTGTCGTCCGGAAGTCCAGCTCCTCGACGAACGATTCCTCGCGTTGCCGCATCGCGATGATCGTTTCGTTGGCCCACGAGCCGATGTCGTTGGCACCGCCGCTGCCGGGAAACCGGACCGTCGGCGACTCCCAGTCGCCGATGACGGTGGAGTTGAGGTTGCCGTAGCGGTCGATCTGTGCCCCCCCGAGGAAGCCGTAGTCGATCAGCCCCGCCTGGCCGTACGACATCACCTCGTGCATGCCCGCCGCCGTCAGCGCCCGGTGGAAGGTGCGCTCGTCGCCCACCGAGACGGGAAGTGCGGGGGCGTCGGCACCGATCCCGCCCGCCTCGTAGACGAGGGTGACGTCCGGAGCGTGGGTGCGCTGGGCCAACATCGCCGCCAGCATCGGCATCCCGGTGCCGACCATCACGGTGCTTTCGTCCTCGAGGATCTTCGATGCGACCGTCGTCAGCAGTTCGGTGTCGGTGTACGCGTCGGTCATGCGTTCACGCCCACGGGTAGTCGGCTTCTCGTTCGTACTGTTCGATCGCTTCAAGTTCGGCGAGTTTCTCCTCCCCGCCGATCGTTTCCAGGTACTCCTGGAAGTCGTCGGTGCCGATGATGTATCGCTCCAGGTACTCCCGGGCGCCTGCATCGGTTTCCGACAGCTCGATCCACTCGGCGAGGTGCGCCTCGTCGAAGTAGTACTGGCGGGGCATCTCCCCGGGATGGCTCCCGTAGGGCGCCTCGACGACGGCGTCGACCTGGAAGAACGGGATGTCGGTCGCGTCTGGATCTGCCCGGAGTTCCTCGGTGTCGACGATCTCCTCTGCGGTGACGATCAGTCGCTTCGCCGCCCCCGCGAGCTGCGGGTCCTCGACGGCGATTCCGTCGATCACTGCATTTCCGTATCTGTCTGCCTTCGAGACGTGGATCGACGCGACGTCGGGATAACAGGCCGGAAGCAGCGTCACCGGATCGCCGGTCCAGGGGTCCTCGACGACCTTCGCGGAGCTCTTCTCGAAGGTGTCTGTCCCCGACATGATCCGGGCCGGGACGAACGGGATCCCCATACTGGCTGCGAGGAAGCGCCACTGGAGCGCGCCGTTGCTCGCCTCGGCGAGGACCTTGACTTCCCCACCTTCGATCTTCCGCCGGGAGGCGGGGGCGAGCCCCCGCGTCTCGTGGCCGAACGAGTAGGCGACCTCGACGCCTGCGACCTGTCCCGCGCCGATCAGCAGGTCGAGATCGAAGACGGCGGTCTTGCCCGAGACGACGAGGTCGGCTACGTCCTGGCGGATGATCTCGTGGAGGATCGGCGTCGAGATCCTCACGTGGCCAAAGCCCCCACCGGCGATCAGGTCGCCGTCCTCGATGTACGCTTCGACCGCCTCTGCGGCGGTCATCCGCTTGTCCTCGAACGCCCGGGACTTCTCTTCGGCCATCCACTCCCTGGCGTCGTCGGGGTGTTCCCACCCCACCAGTTCGCCGTTGCCCTCCTCGATGACGTTCATCGTTTGGTCACGTCCGGAGCTACGGCCATGCTCCCCTTGACTGCACCGACTGTTCGCGGTCGGCGGATGACGGACGGAGGTTTAAGGCCGCCCGAACCGACCGTGGAGCCGATGGCGTCAAAGGGAGATCCTCGGGTCCACTTCGTGATGAACGTGATCCTGTCGGCGGCGTTCGTCTACGTCGCGCTGGTGGGGCTGGATTTCGTCGGTGCCGCAGAGTTCACGCTACAGACGTATCTGATCGCGACGGCGGTGCTCGTCGTCCTCACGCACGTGCTGGTCAGGTGACCGCGGTCCGCTGAGAGGATTGTCTCTCTCGCCTCAACAGGCGCAACTCGCAGTCCCGGGCGATCGCTCGAACGACATCTCTGCCCCACAGGAAGGACACTCGGGAGCGGCGTCCTCCGGGACGTCGCCCCCGGGGATTCGTTCGTCACAGTCGTGACACCAGTAGGCACCGACGGACTCGGATGCCGAGGGACGGTGCCGTGCCGGTTCCGAGAACAGGTTCCGCACCGAGTCGAGCAGTCCCATATTCGAGAGACAACTGCCAAACAGTTAGTTTTCTCCCGGATGTGTGAGCTATTTGCACACCTGGGCGTCGTCCGTCCGTACTGCTCTCGTTCCGGTGACGGCGCGACTTTGTATGGTAGCATACGACACGCTTTTTAGGGTAACTCCCTACGTTCGGTCGATGCAGCTCCGGAACCGCGAGGGGACGCCGATCGATCCCGTGCCGTTCCTGGTCGCGGCGCTGCTGGCCGCCACGATCGCGATCGCCTGGGGCCCGGTGTATCTGCTGGAGTTCGGAGTCGATCTCGCGGTCGCCGTCGCGGTCTCGGTTGCTGTCGCCGCAGTTTCTGTCGCCGTCGCGTACTATCGGCTGGTGTGGACGGCGAATCCGACCATTCGCGAGGAAGTTCCCGCGGACGTTCGGTTCCGGAAGTTCCTGTACGCCATCCTCGTCGCCGTGATCGTCCTGTTCGTGCTCCAGGGGATCCAGGTGTCTCGGTAATCACCCCCGTTTTCGGCGGCTCCGCCGCCGCTCACCGACGGTCGATCTCGACGGATTCGCCCGTCTCTACCGGGTATCTCGCCCCGGTTTCCGTCCGTTCTCTCGTCTCCCACTCCCCGGCGTCCCATTCGTCGTCGGTCACGAGACAGTCGTCGAGGCGGTCTGGGATCCCCGCGTCGTCGACGTCGCGACCGATGAATACGAGTTCGGTCCGGCGGTCGCCGTGTTCGTCGTCCCACGGCAGATCCGAGTTGCCGTCGCGGTACAGCTCCTGTTCGATTTCCGGAAGCCCCGCGATCCATGGCCCGACGGCCTCGAACCTGACGGTTGGACCGGCCTGACTGTACGACACCGCCAGGTCGTCCCTGCCGGCGATCCAGCACAGCCCCTTCGAGCGGACGACCGCTCCCGGGAGGTCGGTTACGAACTCCCACAGCCGTTCCGGATGGAACGGTCGGCGACGCCGGTAACTGATCGAGGTGATTCCGTACGTTCGCTCGGGTGATACATGGCCATGGTCGTGGTCGTGATCGTGATCGTGGTCGTGATCGTGATGTTCGTGCATGTGGCGGTCGATCTCGAACGTCGGCGCCCCGCCAGTCTCGCCGAGGTCATCGGGGTCGAAGCGACCGGTGGCGAGAATCTCCCCGGGATCGACCCGCCCGTGGACGCTCCCGACGAGTTTCGCTCCGGGGTTGAGCGTCGAGAGCAGTTCCTCGGCCAGTTCGCGTTCCTCCTCGTCGACGAGATCACACTTGTTCAAAAGCAGAACGTTGGCGGTTTCGATCTGTTCGACGAGGAGATCCGAGAGGGGCCTGTCTTCCGATCCAGGCGCTGTTTCCCGTTCGACTGTTTCGGTGTCACCGAACGTCTCGAGGAACTGCGTCGCGTCGACGACGGTCACGAGGGTGTCGAGGTCGTAGACGGCCGCCGCCCGTGACGCGGTCGTGAACAGTCGGGCGACCGGCTCCGGTTCGCTGATTCCCGACGCCTCGACGACCAGGTAGTCGAACTCGCGTTCGTCGGCGAGCCGTGCGACCTCCGTCTCCAGGTCGTCCTGGCGCTCACAGCAGATACAGCCGTTCGACAGTTCTGCGACCCCTCCGTCGGCAGCGACGTCGGTTCCCGTAGAGAGCAGTTCGGCGTCCACGTTGATCTCGCCCATGTCGTTTACCAGCACCGCGATCCGTCGGTCACCGGCGTTCTCGAGCAGGTGATTCAGCGTGCTCGTCTTGCCGGCTCCCAGACTTCCGCTGAGCAGCGTGACGGGGATCTCATTCGTGGTCATTGAAGACTCATCGATTGCCGAGCTACTTGACCTCCCGGGTGCCCCTAGCGACGACTGTTCTCGGTTGATGCCACCTCAACTGTTATGCAAGCGGCCCGAATTGGTCACGTATGGAAGTCATCCACACGGCGCTCTGGACCGACGATCTCGAGGCGACGCTCGCGTTCTACACCGACGTGCTCGACCTCGAACGAGTCTGGGGATTCACCGCCGACGACGGGGTAGAAAACGTGTACGTCGGAACGGAGTCGGGGGCCGAAATCCAGTTCAAGCACGATCCCGACGGCGACGAGGTTCCGGAGCCAGCCGGCATCGATCACGTCGCGATCGCGGTCGAGGACACGGACGCGACCTACGAGCACACCGTCGACGAGACCGGCTGCGAGGTTGTCGTCGAACCCGTAACGATGGACCACATCGACGTCAAAGCAGCCTTCGTCCGCGATCCGAACGGCTACGTCGTCGAGTTCGTCGAACATCTCGAGTGAGGGGAACGGCCGCGGTCGGCGCGGTCGAACTGTTTCGATCCCGCCCCTCTGTCGCCGGAGGAGTTTTGACCACGTGGCGTCCATACGCTGGCATATGGAGCTACGTTCCCGTATCGACGCGTTCCTGGAGACGCTCGACGAGTGGCTCAGGGGGCTGTACCACGGCCTCCTCACGCATCCGGCCTACGAGAAGATCGAAAATGAGGCGGAGGATCTGGAGGACGCGTTCATGCTGGCGTGCTTCCCCGACGCCTTCGGCATCCCGAGCCCGGTGTCGTACTACACGGCGGAGTTTCTGCCGTACCTCGAAGACGAGTACGAGGCCTGGCAGCGCCGGATGTGGGACCGGGACACGCTGATCGAACGGAAAGGACAGCAGTACCACTTCTGATGGCGACGTTCACGTTCTTCGGCGGCAAGGGCGGCGTCGGCAAGACTACGGTCTCGTCGGCGTTCGGGCTCAAGAGTGCCCGTGCCGGGCTGGAGACGCTGCTGGTCTCGACTGATCCCGCCCACAGCACCGCCGACGTGTTCGACCAGCCGTTCGGCGACGAGCCGTCCCCGGTCGACGGGATCGACGGACTCCACGCGATGGAGATCGATCCCGAGGAAGAGGTCGACCGCCACCGCCAGGAGATCCGCCGACAGCTCGGACAGCAGCTCAGTCCGGCGATGGTAAACGAGATCACCATGCAACTCGAAATGGCCCACCGCACCCCCGGCGCCTACGAGGCAGCACTTTTCGACCGCTTCATCGACGTCATGCGCGAATCCGACCCGTACGACCGAGTGGTGTTCGACACCTCACCCACCGGCGGAACGCTCCGGCTGCTTGCCCTGCCGGAGTATCTCGAAAAGTGGATCGACCGCCTGCATCACAAACGCGAAAAGAGCATCGAGTACTACGAACGCGCCGCGATCGGCGACCGCCAGGCCAGACGAATGATGGAGGGCGACCCGATCCTCGCCCGCCTCCGTGAGCGGAAGGAGCGATTCGCCTTCGCCGGGGAGACGCTCCGCGAGAACGCCGCATTCCATCTGGTGCTCAACCCCGACGAGCTGTCGATCCGGGAGACTCGACGCGCAGTCGACTCGCTCGAGGAGAGTGAGCTCACCGTCGCGGGGCTGGTCGTCAACAAGCTCACGCCGGCGCCCGATCCCGACGAAGACGGCCGGGGTGCCCGGTATCTCCGCGAACGAGTCGAGACGGAACAGGAGCGTCTCGAGACGATCCACGGCTCCTTTTCGGTCCCGGTCGTCGCCGAAATCGAAAACCGCGTCCGCGAGATCAAAGGTGATCTCCTCGAAAACGTCGCCGACGAACTCGCCATCGATCCGGCGGCGGCCACACACGCGTCAGGGTGATTTCTGTCGGTCAATTACCACGCTCTCGTCGTATTTCTCCCAACCAATACATTTATTATGATGTTTGTTACTTATCTACACACCTCAGCTTTGAACGTTAGCGTCGGCTGTTGAGTGAACGAAAAGGTGGTCGATCTCTTGCAT